>DTYX01000094.1 GCA_012961655.1 Candidatus Poribacteria bacterium | reverse complement strand
TTATCAGGTTTCCGTAATTATTCTAGTTTGCGTCTGCTTTTCAACTTGCCCCAACCGTTGTTGCACTCCCTCCAAAGTCGCATTGATAGTAGTTAATTCATTTCTTACCTTGCTTAACTCCTCAATAAAGCCCACTCTGGTTTCACCTATCTCTCTTTCAAAAGTGGATTTCATCTCAGCTAATTCAGTAGTAAACCTGGAACTCATCTCAGCTAATGCAGCAGCAAAACTGGACTTCGTGTCATTTAATTCACTTCTTACATCCATTATTTCAATTCTCACATTCGCTATTTCAGTTCTCAACTCAGTTCTTACATCAGAAATCTCATTAGTAATCTCGGCTCTTACATTAGCAACCTCATCCCTTACATCCGATATGTACCGCAGATTTTCCCTGACATCCTTATGGATCTGGTACCAAAACCCCAGTATAGTGAGAAATAGACCGCCAAGAGCTGTAAAAATCCACTTGATGAGTGAATGTATTTGGTCAAGACTTTTTGCAATGTGTTCAAGACTGGTCTCTAACTTCACTTCCAGCGCTCTTACGCGTTCTTCCATGGTGAACGCAGGACTTACGGATGTCTTTTGATTACCTGCTTCGTCTTTCGTTTGAGACTGAGAGAAAACTATCGCGCCAATAAGTATGATAGACCAGTATATCACCAGAGGAATAAAAACTGATGTAACGAGAGGGCTGATTCTTTTTTTCAATGTAATTCCCCCCCTGAGAAAGGCGAAAGTATTCCTTCCATCCACCCCTCCATTCCTTCGTCTTCCATCCTTCCAACCTCCATGTATTTCGCGGGTTAGACGGGTTGAAATGGAAAAATAGTTCCTCAAAATCCATCTCATCTTGTATAACCGAAGCACCCAGGCCCTATCGGTGGGTCGGTTGGCACACGCAGTTTTGTCATGATAGCGTCTTGAATTTTCGTTTTGAGCGCGTCACCGTCCTTGGTGACGATGATATTTTTCAGCCAATTTTCGTTATCTGGTTTGGGATAATCTATCCGCCAATAGCAGCCTCTGGTTTCTTTTCGAAGAGTTGATGCCGCCACAATTACCCGTCCAAGGTCGAGCATATTGCGCGCTTCGATAGCAGTGCGGAGGTCAGTCATGTTCTGTACGCGCTGAGCGTTGACGAGCGGCATAATGGCATCCAATTCCTGTCGCGCTTTTAATAACGTTACGTCGGTTTTCATCGTCCCAACGTATCTCCAAAGTGTGCTTCTGATTTTAGAGGCAACCTCACTTGGTTTTGAACGCAATTCCTTATTAGCGTCCGAAACAAATTCGGGAGATTGGTCGCCGCCGTCAAACATTTGTGTCAGCCATTTTTCTTCCGCATCGACCTGGGTTTGGTCAATAACTGGCATGCTGATAGATTTTGCTCTTTCAGCGGCCTTTTCTCCCGCGATTGCCCCAAAGACGATGGTATCCGCCATTGCTGAACCGCCCAGTCGCGCCGCGCCGAAAAGTCCGCCTGTGACTTCACCGGCAGCATACAATCCGTCCAGGTTGCAACCGGCTTTTTCATCTATCTTAACGCCCCCCAAAAAATAGTGGCATCCGCCTATCGAAAGGATTTCTTCATCTGGCGGGTTCTTCACAGTGAAAATCGCCTCCATTCGAGCATGCGGCAGATTGAAACTGATACACTCGATATCCACCAATTCTGCTCCTGCTCTGTACGCGAGCGCAAAACCATCGCCGGTCGTTCCTTCCGCATTATCGCTGCGTTCATAAGCGCGTGCGCCTCCGCCGGTCGCAAGGACGGTCGATTTTGCCGATATAACGAAAAATTGATTCTTTTCCAAATCGACGGCAGTCGCGCCAACGACAGCTTGATTGGAAGTCAAAAGCTCGGTCACCATGACGTTATCGAGAATCTCAACGCCGATTTTCTCAGCAGTATCTCTGAGCGGCTGAGTCAGCCCATATCCACGGCTTTTGCCCTCTATCCGCCTCACCTGATAATGTCCCGGCTTATCTATGCGGGAAGAAACATCCTCTGAAAATAAATCCACGCCATATTGTCGCAACTGAGGCATTTTATCTTGCACTTCTTTAACGAAAACTTCGACGAGGCGTTGATTGTTCAGATAACCGCCGGTGTATACCACTTGATAAAAGAGTTCATCTGCGCTCTTTTCCGTAGAGCGGGTGAACCAACCCGCCGTTATCGCCGTATTGCTCATTCCACCGGCGGGCAACTTCGACGCTAATGCGACCTTTACGCCCTGCTCCGCCGCGGCGATAGCGGCCCTCAATCCCGCTCCAGCGCCGCCGATAACTAGTACGTCTGTGCTACGCAGCGCGCTACTTTGCAACTCACTTGTTATATCTTCTCTTTTCATACACATTTGAGCCATCAAATACAATTTACTGTCGAATCAATGGCTTTCCCCCTTTCACCTTATTGAAATAGTAATGTAAACATTCCATAATTTTGATCCAACTCGTCGTTCATTCAGACCTACGATTAAATTAAAAGCGCGAGACATCCTTTATCCCTCCAACTCAGGAATTCTGACCGAAGAAAAGTGAACATTTTCCGTCTTTAAAAGTTCCAATTGTTGATGAGAAACCAGGAGAACCCCACCTGGTTTACAATAAACCTCACCGATTTTCCCAGCGATTCGAAGTGCCTTTCCGCCTTCTTCAGCATCCTCAAACTGAATAGTATAATAGAGGGTATCCGATTCATTTTTTGACATTCTCTTTCCAAATAGAATAATGGAAGGAAGGGAAAAATTCCATCCTTTCCTTCCTTTCCCCGCCTTCTCTCAACTATTCTTGAGAAGTGCAGAATGTGAGTTAAAATCCCGCTCCCTTATCCACCACGTTAATTAGTGGTTCACCGGCTACAAACCGCCCTAGATTTTCACAGAAGATTTGAAAAGTTCGCTCACCTGTTGGCGGTGAAGCACCGGCTGAGTGAGGCGTGATGATGACATTGGGCATCTGCCATAGTGGGCTATCGGGCGGGAGCGGCTCTTGTTCAAAAACGTCTAAACCCGCGCCGGCAATGCGCTTTTCCTGTAAAGCGCGAATTAACGCCGCTTCATCGATGATTTTCCCACGCGCGATGTTGATGATATGCGCGGAAGGCTTCATCTTCTGGAATTCTGCTTCACCTATCATCTTGAACGTTGTTTTGGTAAGTGGACAGCAGATGGTGATAAAATCCGCCTCGGACAGCAGTTCATGAAGCTTATCCGGCTTCTCAACCCGTTCGACATAATCTGGTTTCTCCACGGCCATTGGGTCAATCGCTAATATCCTCATCTCAAAACCGTGTGCCCGTTGAGCAACGGCGAGACCAATACTACCCAGACCGATAATCAAGATTGTTTGCCCGGCTAATTGCATTAAAAATGTCCTGCGCCAAACGCCTTCCACGCGCCAGACGCCCGCCAACTGACGTCGGATGAACGTATTCAAACCGCGCGAGAAACATAAAATCATGGAAAACACGTGTTCAGCGATGGGAATATCATAAGCGCCGCTGGCGTTGGTTAAAATTACATCGCTTTCCACCATTTCTGGGTAAAGAGTGGCATCTACGCCCGCGCTGCTGATTTGTACCCAGCGCAATTTTTCACTTGCAGCCAAAAGGATGTCTCGCTCCAGCCACGGCCCAGCATAGACAGCATCGACATCCGTTATTTTCTCGATGGCTTCCTCTTTAGATTTTGCGACAATAAATTCGACGTCAGGAACAACGGCGCGCAGGCGTTCTAGGTTACCGCCGCGTGTTCCGCCATGTCTTCCAGAAATAATCAAAAGTTTCATTCAAATCCTCCTTTTTTATGTAGTTCATACAATCTTGTTCAGTTACTTCTTCAACTTCATATTGGATAACCTCAGTAATTTTCACATAGAGTCTTCTTCCAAGGTCTTCCAAATATCCTTTGGGATGGACACTTTCATAGTAATATCTCTCCCAATCTTCCAGTTTCTTCGGAGCACAATTTCTAATCAACTCAGAAACTGGACCAACAAATCTTTTCTTATTCAATCCCCATCTGTTCATCGCTTGGTTCAATATCCATTCTTTCGCCATTTGATGTTAAACCACCCCCAAGAATTTGGATTTATACTTATAATCAAACACAGTATCCACCTCAACAAAACCATTTTTAATCAAATGAGCATTCAAGAAAGTCTTATTCGACAAATAAAGATAGCACAGCAGGTTCTTTTTACCGTCGTATTTTATATTGTCAAACCGCATGAATACCTTTTGCCCACGGGTTTTTTCCGTTAAAAATTGAATTGCCGCTCCTTTTTTTTCTGGTTTCTCTTTCACACCTAATAACCTAATTTTTATACCGTTATTTAAAATCAACACTTCAGGAGAAATGATTTCTTTTACCGTATAATATACTTCTCTTTTGGAAGGAGAGCTATCTATTTTTGAGCCAAATCTCAATTTCCTAAGGTCAACCTTCTTATCAAAAGCAATCGGGTCCTTGAAAATATAAGGTAATTTTTTTATCTCCTCTTTAAAACTTTTTTCCAGCTTTTCCTGTTTGATAATATCAAAACTTGCAGCTTGAAAAAAAGTGCTCTGCTTTAATTCAAGTTTTTCTTCTATGATTGGTAGAAAATCTTCATTTATTTCATATCCAACTGAGCTTCTATTCAAGTTCTTAGCTGCTAAAGAGGTAGTGCCGCTGCCAAGAAATGGGTCAAGTACTGTATCACCAACAAAACTAAACATCTTAATTAAACGTCTCGGTAGTTCT
>DTYX01000093.1 GCA_012961655.1 Candidatus Poribacteria bacterium | reverse complement strand
TCCCTTCCATTGACTTGTCCTATACAAGCGAATTAAAATGATAAAGGATGTGGAGCGGACCACATCCCTTCTGTTACGGAAAAGTATTTTGCAGTAGCCTTTCTTTCGTTAATTTGTGGGAATGAAAGGATGGAGGGAAGAAATAATAGTTTCCTTCCCCTCCTTTTCATCCTTTCCAATCGACTTGCTTATTAGTCGGCAGCATCAGGAATCTGGCTGTAATCCAAGTTCGCCAACTGCTCATAGATATGCCATCTGGTTTTCACATCTTCCTGTGCAAATTCAATCAGCCGTTTAGCCTCTTCCGGTTTGCTCAAGGTCAGCATTTTATATCGGGTTTCCTGATAGGCGTAATCTTCTATCGAAATCTTGGGAGCTCTGGAATCCAGTTGTAGTGGGTTCTTACCTTCTTTTATCAAATCTGGGTTGTAACGGTACAAAATCCAGTGACCGCTGTCTACCGCGTCTTTCTGGTGGCTGAAGCCTTTTGTCATGTCGGTACCGTGGGCGATACAGTGACTGTAGGCGATAATAATTGAGGGGCCGTCGTAATTCTCCGCTTCAATGAAAGCTCGCACCGTCTGCGAATCGTTTGCGCCGATGGCAACCTGCGCGACATAGACATTGCGGTAGGTCATCATCATCATACCCAAATCTTTTTTGGGTGTCGGTTTACCGCCAGCGGCGAATTTAGCGACAGCAGCTCGAGGCGTAGCTTTGGACATCTGTCCGCCCGTATTGGAGTAGACTTCAGTGTCCATAACCAAAAGGTTTACGTTTCGACCAGAAGCCAAGACATGGTCGAGACCACCAAAGCCGATGTCATAAGCCCAACCATCGCCGCCTAAGCCCCAGACGCTCTTTTTAACGAGATAATCGGCAAGGGTTAGCAGGCGTTGGGCTTGTGGGGAAGAGATAGTTTTCAACTTCTCTTTGAGGACTTTCACCCGCTCTCTCTGCTCGTAGATTCCACTTTCGTCCTTCTGGTCGGCGGAGAGAATCTCTTTCGCTAATTGTTCGCCAATTTCACCCGCGAGTTCCTGCAACAATTCACGCGCTTGTTCGTTGTTTTTGTCAATCGCTAACCGCATACCGAAAGAGAATTCAGCGCAATCTTCAAAGAGAGAGTTTGACCAAGCTGGTCCACGCCCCTCTTCGTTCTGCGCGTAGGGGGTCGTGGGCAAATTGCCTCCGTAAATTGAAGAACAGCCGGTGGCGTTGCCGATGATTGCCCGGTCGCCAAAAAGTTGGGTGAGCAATTTAACATAAGGTGTTTCGCCGCAGCCAGCGCATGCGCCGGAGAATTCGAACAGAGGCCTCAGCAATTGAGAGCCTTTCACAGTATTAATTCTCGCCTTACGTCGGTCATAATCGGGTAGACCCAGGAAGAAGTTGTAATTCTCTCGCTCCTGTTCGCGCAATGGCATTTGAGGTTGCATGTTGATGGCTTTTAATCCAGGTTGTGTTCTATTCTTTGCGGGACAGATATCCACGCATGAACCGCAGCCGGTGCAATCTTCAGGCGCTACCTGTATGGTAAATGCAGAACCTTCGGGAAAATCTCTGCCGCGCGCTTTGACCGATTTGAAAGTTTCAGGCGCATCTTCGAGGTGTTTTTCATCATAGATTTTCATTCGGATTGTCGCGTGTGGACAAATCATGGAACACTTGCCGCACTGTATACAGACATTTGGGTCCCAGACAGGGATTTCAAGGGCGATGTTTCTCTTTTCCCATTGAGTGGTCGCGGTTGGAAATGTGCCGTCAATGGGCATCGCGCTCACAGGAAGTTGGTCGCCTTTATCGGCTATCATCATCCCGGTCACGTTCTTTACAAAATCGGGCGCCTCATCCGGCACTGGCGGTTGTATTCTGATTTTGCTTAGCCTGTGGTTTAAACCACAGGTTTTGTCTGGAATTTTCACTTCGTGGAGATTATTCAGCGCCCTGTCAACGCCATCGAAGTTCATTTTGACAATATGCTCGCCCCTCTTGCCGTAAGTTTTCTGAATCGAATCCTTAATGGCGGCGATTGCCTCGTCTTTCGGAATGATGTTGGCGATAGCGAAGAAGCAGGTCTGCATGATGGTATTGATTCTAACCCCCAGTCCGACCTCCCTGGCTACCTTGTAGGCGTCGACGACGTAGAACTTCATCTTCTTTTTGATGAGTTGTTCTTGAACCTCTCTTGGAAGCGTGTCCCACACCTCATCTGGACCTGCTGGGGTGTTGAGCAGGAACGTCGCGCCCTCGACGGCGTCGGATAACATATCGTATTTTTCTAAAAAGACAGTTTGGTGGCAAGCTATGAAGTTGGCTTTATTGACGAGGTAACTGGAATGAATCGGTCTGGGACCAAAACGCAGGTGGGACACCGTTTGCGAGCCGGATTTTCTGGAATCGTAGACGAAATATCCTTGGGCGTAGTTATCGGTATCCTCGCCGATAATTTTTATGGAGTTTTTGTTAGCGCCGACCGTGCCATCAGCTCCGAGGCCGTAGAATTTGGCTCGGATTACATCGTCGGCTTCGGTGGTAAAGGAATCGTCATATCCGATGCTGGTGTGGGTGACGTCGTCGTAAATGCCAACGGTGAAGTGATTCTTCGGCTTATCTTTTTGAAGTTCGTC
>DTYX01000092.1 GCA_012961655.1 Candidatus Poribacteria bacterium | reverse complement strand
TTCCGCCTTGCGGAATCCCGCACTGAGGCGGGGCGTGCCGCCACTTCTGTTTCAATGGCTAAACGGCAAGATGGCAAGGTGGCAAGGGGGCAAGACGGACTTATCTAATTATCAGGTCGCCCCGCCACCTTCTGTTTCACGCATCTGTGGGGAATCTCTGATATAAAAAATAGTTGTTGAGTTTGCTTCTCGGACATAGTATACTATTATACCAAAATTAAAGAT
This sequence comes from Candidatus Poribacteria bacterium, assembly GCA_012961655.1. Classification (GTDB taxonomy): domain Bacteria; phylum Poribacteria; class WGA-4E; order DTYX01; family DTYX01; genus DTYX01. The sequence goes on along the minus strand of DTYX01000092.1, from coordinate 4,970 downwards.
ACATTGGGAAAATACCTTTCATCACTAAGCAAGGAAAATTAATGAAGAATAGATCGAACGGAATACGGATTGCTTTATTAGCGCTTGCGCATGGCGTTACAGATTCTTATGGCAATTTTCTTGCCGCCCTATCGCTGCCTCTTAAGAACAAACTTGGGATTTCCAATGCGCAGTTAGGCGGATTGGTATCCGTACAAAGTATTGCTAGTTCGATGAGTCAGATAGGCTTTGGCTATCTTTCCGACAGATTTGGACGGGGAATTTTTGTGACTGTTGCGCCGGCTGTTACTGCGATTTTCATGAGTTTCATTGGATTAGCGCCAAACTATTTGACCCTGGCAATGTTATTGCTCATCGGCGGTTTCGGTGTCGCATCCTTACATCCTCAAGGCGCGGCTACTGCGGGAAAACTCTCTCAGGAAAGGAGGGGATTGGGCGTATCGATATTCTCCTTCGGCGGCAGTGTCGGTTTCGCCTCAGGTCCGTTAATCATAACCAGCATCGTCGCTGTCTTCGGTATGAAAGGCACACCTTTAGCAGTTGTTTCAGGAGTTGCCATGTCCATTGTGTTATTTTTTACAATCTATGGTAAACCGTTCATGAGTCCGATGACAAAACGGGAACGAATGGGATTGATAGAAGCTCTTAGACCACATTTGAAGATAATGCTGTTACTGCTCGGCATTGTAGTTTTTCGAGCAGCCACAAGCATAATCTTCACCAATTTTCTCCGCGTCTTAAAATCAGAATATACCGGCATTACGGGAGGTTTTGTCCTGTTTATCTATCTTGCTTCCGGCTCAATCGGCGGCGTTATCGGCGGCTATCTCTCCGATAGAATCAGCCGCAAGAGCATCCTGATATTCTCACTCTTCGCTGCCACACCATTTCTGTGGGCGGTTGTGCATAGCAGCGGCATAATATTTTTCATCTGTCTCTTCTTCTCAGGATTCATTCTCAGTAGTTCAACTCCCATCAATATAGTCATGGCGCAGGAAATGCTGCCCAGTAACGCTAGTATTGGGTCAAGCTTTATGATGGGATTGGGATGGGGAATCGGCGGGTTACTAAGTATTCCATTTGGCGCGCTGGCAGATATTAATATGGTCGCTGCTATGAGCGGTATGTCTCTTATCCCAATGTTTACAACAGTGTTTGCCATCATGCTGCCAGGCGACCCAAAACGGAAAATTTTTGATTAAGATTACAATATCCCTAATCTAGTTTCAATATGAGGTGGTGCTAAACAAGTAATGCTAATTACATATTAACCACAGAGGCACGGAGAAAGAAAGGACTTACCTCCTCCGTGTCTCTGTGTCTCCGTGGTAGAAAAGAGAGCATTACATGTTTAACACTACCAACTTCTGATAGAATATCCATGGGAAGCTCCTAAGTAAGTTTGGTGATAAATTATACCAGAAAAGCTTCCCAAAAACTAAGAACTTGGTGGAAAATTATCACTTTCCCCTTTTTGACTAACTTAATGCCCTTAACTTGATACGCATGGGGGGTTGCGATAAGCAATCCGAATTGGTATAAGTTGAAACTATACAACAACATTTGCCAGTTTCCGCGGCACAACAATAATCCTCCTTACCCGCTTACCAGCAATATATCTCTGAATCTTCTCGTCGGCTAGAACAGCCTCACGCACTTCATCTTCAGTTGCATCAGCGGGAACGTGGGTCTGACTGCGCAGTCTCCCGTTGACCTGAATGACGATAAGTACCTTTTCAGTTTGCAGCGCGTCCTCGTCCCACTTTGGCCATGCGGCGTTAATCACGCTCCCCCCTTTACTAAAGGGGGGCCGGGGGGATTTATTGCCAAGTTGTTCCCAGAGTTCCTCGGCGAGGTGCGGAGCGAAGGGAGATATCAGCACTACAAGCGATTCAATGGATTCTCTGAGGACGGAACGATAAATTTCATTATCAGATGGCTTAATTTGATGCAGATAGTTGACCAGTTCCATGATGGCACTAATTGCGGTGTTAAAATGCAGTCGCTCGTCGATGTCGGTTGTCACGCGTTTTATGGTCTGGTGGGTCATTCGACGGAGTTCCTTAGCGGAATCTGAGACCTTGCTGGAATCATACTGCGCCGTTACATCATCGACCTGCGGTAGATACTGATTCACAATTCTCCAGACACGATTCAGGAAGCGGTAACTTCCTTCAACACCCTGGTCGCTCCATTCTAAATCTCGCTCCGGCGGAGAGGCGAACAGGGAAAATACCCGCATAGTGTCTGCGCCGTATTGCTTGATGATGTCATCGGGGTCAACGACGTTGCCTTTCGATTTGGACATCTTGGCGCCGTCTTTGATGACCATGCCCTGGGTCAGTAGCTTGGTGAAGGGTTCGCTGATTTTCAGCAGTCCAATGTCCCGCATCACTTTGGTGAAGAAACGAGAATACAGCAGATGTAGAACCGCATGCTCGACGCCCCCGACATAGTGGTCAACGGGCATCCAGTAGCTGACATTTTCCAGGCTGAACGGTAGCGTATCATTCTTCGGGTCAGTGTAGCGAGCGAAATACCAGGAAGAATCCACAAAAGTAGCCATTGTATCGGTCTCACGATGGGCGGTTTTTGAGCAGTTGGGACATTCAACTTCATAGAATTCCTTGCATGCTTGCAGCGTCTCAGTCCCACTTCCGGTGAATTCTATGTCCAGCGGCAGGATTACAGGCAGGTCTTCGTCAGGGACTGGCACAATGCCGCAATCATCACAATAAATCATCGGGATGGGATTTCCCCAGTAATGCTGGCGGGAAACGCACCAATCTCGCAGTTTATAGTTGACAGTGCGGCGCCCTATCGAATTGGCTTCCATGAAAGCGGCGATCTTTTCTTTGCCGACTTCACTGTCCAGACCGTTGAATTCTTCCGAATTGTCCATGATGCCTGGCTCAATGTAGGCTTCGGTCATCGTGGCGGCGTCTAATTTCCCATCGGGCGGCTGAATTACCACGCGCATCGGCAGGTCATATCTTCTGGCGAACTCAAAATCCCGCTGGTCATGTGTGGGCACAGCCATCACAGCTCCAGCGCCGTATTCCATCAGCACGTAGTCAGCAGTCCAGATTGGAATCTGTTCCGTAGTCATCGGATTTATGCAGTATGCGCCGATGAAAATACCGCGTTTTTCACAGGCTTCCGCAATCCGTGACGCTTTGTCTTCTCTCATCACTTCATCCACAAACGCTTTGACCTCCGCTTTTCTCTCACCGGGAGTTAGCTCATTTATCAGAGGATGTTCGGGCGCAAGTACCATATACGTCGCTCCGTAGGTCGTATCAGGTCTGGTAGTGAAGACAGTTATGGCTTTACCCGAGCCGGCTATCGGGAAATCAATCTCTACGCCTTCACTCCGCCCAATCCAATTGCGCTGCATTGTGACAACATTCTCCGGCCAGTCGGAAAGCTTTTCAAGGTCATTTAAAAGCTCTTCCGCATACGCGGTAATTTTGAAAAACCACTGCGTGAGCCATCTCTGGGCGACGTTGTTTTCGCAACGCCAGCATCTGCCACCCTCTACCTCCTCATTGGAGAGCACCGTTTGACACGATTCGCACCAGTTGACGGCGGCTTCCTTGCGATAAGCCAATCCTCTTTCATAAAAACGCAGGAACAGCCATTGCCCCCACTTGTAGTAATCCGGCGAACAGGAAGATATCTCCCTTGACCAGTCATAGCTTATGCCCATCTTCAAGAACTGCTCCTTCATATAGACTATATTTTCCTGAGTCCATTTAGCGGGATGGACTTTGCGCTGGATAGCGGCGTTTTCAGCCGGCGAGCCGAATGAATCCCAACCCATCGGATGCAGTACATTGTGACCGTGCATCATGCGATAACGCGCCATCACATCACCGATAACATAATTTCGAACATGCCCCACATGAATTCTCCCTGATGGATATGGGTACATTTCCAGCAGGTAGTATTTCGGTTTATCCGAATCTTCCGAAACTTTAAACTGTTTATTTTCATTCCAATAATTCTGCCACTTCGCTTCGATTTCCGCGAAGGGATATGTACTTACTGTATCTGCCACGATAATTTGCCTCCTGGTATAATACGTAGTTTTTATCTCTAATTTACACTGACAAACAAAAAACCCATCACCGAATCAATTCGATGATGGGCTGTGAAAATTATTACAAGCTATATTTTTCAGGGTTTACGAGTTCATCATTCCACTGCCCACCACCGATTTCAGGCGCAATAAGCCCAAGAGACGCAAGCGCAAAGCTAACGCGCTGAGATTTGCTTCGAGTAGATTATCGGTGAGCAGTTCAAATTTATTCATTTCTCTGTACCTTGAACAATAGATAAAATATAATCCTTTTCTGATTTTAATTTCGCCGCGTGAGGAATTACCTGAAGCCCTTCATTGAGACAGTTTAAAGATTCAAAGATTCTATCCGTTTCAAAAAGGCATATAGCCTTTCCAAGGTAAGCCTCTTCCAAAAACTGAAAACATTTTGCGATGCTCTTTTCAAATAACAGTATTGCTTCATCATACTTATTCTCTATGACATGACGAAAGATAGCAAGTTCATTTAAGGCATCTATCGATTCACCGTCCAACTTGACGGCGGATTCCAGAGCATCCAAAGCATCTTGAAGTTCACCCAATTCGCTCTCTTCATCCAAAAGTTGAATAAGTCGTCCCTTCAGAATTAGCAATCTGGTCAAAAAAGGGTGCTTTTTGAGCAATTTGTTGACAATTAACAAAGCATCTGAATATTGATTCTCTCTTAACAATATCTTTTGGGAACATTATCGTCCTCTCAATTTTGCTCGTAAGCGTTCTGTCTGCTCAATCAATTTTTATGAATCTTGGCTTACGATACCGTGTCTTCCTGTGTCGATACCTACTGCACTGTTAAGTAAGTTCTGATAGTTTTAGGCAAAATCTTCAGCCACGGATTAACACCGATTAAACACAGATTTTTACTGAT
>DTYX01000091.1 GCA_012961655.1 Candidatus Poribacteria bacterium | reverse complement strand
CACCTCGTTTTTAAAGAATAATATATATTCATCTTTCATTGTGTTTCTCATACCCTTTATAGGCTTCAAAATGCTTTTAACTAATTTTAAATTATGTCTTTTGCATGATTCTATTATTTTGCTTTCCAGTCTAATGCCTCCAGTTTGATTTGTATTAGAACCAATAATCATAACAAAATATCTGCCTTCTTTTAGAACCCTTCCTACTTCCGAACAGACGGTATCCATATCTTTAAAATAATTTTCCAATCGCTCTTTTTTATTTCTGCCAATCAGCCCAATCATCCTATTTCTAATATTATTAACATCATACCCTAAATAGTTTAGTTGAGCTTCATCATTTTTTACATAATCAATGGCAAACGAATAGGGTGGCGAAGTAATTACACCATCAACAGAGTTATCCTCTAATGGAATCCTTGTTGCGGTAGTATTTTCTAAAATATTGACAGTTCCCAAATTGTTTATGTATTTAGAATTGTTTAATATAAAATTAACAACTGTGTTTTCATATCTTTTTATTACTTTTGAAAAAAGTTGTCTATGGTTGGATTTAACTACTCTTTTAGAATATCCAAGAGAATCTAAAAAAGCTAATAGAGCTAATTCATAAACTTTCAATTTTCCAGCATCTTTAATTTTTTGTAATTGTTTTTTGGGGCTATCAGCGCTAAAGAAATCAAATAGCTGCTCTGATTTACTATAAACACCTTTTAATAATGAAACATCGATAGATAAGCTATTATATTTTACTCTTGTCATAAATTGACAAAAAGGACTTAAATCGAGCGCATATGAATTTATACACATCAATGCAGCTTCAATATTTGTGGTTCCACTGCCACACATTGGATCTAAAATAATTTCTCCTTTTTTGATGCCAATGATATTGATTAACGCTTTAATCAACTGAGGATGAAATTTCCCACGATAGGGAAATAACCCATGTGTTGCATATCCCGTTGAAAACGAGCCCTTTTCGAAATAAGTTTTTGTACTTCTTGAACGATTATCCGTAAGTGCTCTTGCAGATTGATTATACATTAAAAAATGTTTTGTATACTTACCACTAATAGTTTTAAAATATGCCAATCTACCTAACAACTCATTTTTGTCTAATGAGTTATATTCTAAATAGGCTAATTCTAACTCAAACAATTCATTTACCGAAGGTAATAATTCTACTTTATCCTCAAACAAGCTATCTAAAAACGGGGGTAATTGATAAAATTCTTGTTTTTCAATCATTTTCAAACCTCTCAGAGCTGTGTAGGACTGTTTCTTAAAATCATGAACTACTGAAGTCAACCGTATCTATACTGTGTTCTTGCTAATATGTTTGCCTTCCGACATCACATTCCTCCTACCATCGTTTTCGTTAGAGCAAGCACATATACCGATGATGTGTCTGCCCGTTTCAATATTCGCGTCGCCTCCTTGAGCGTTTCACCAGAATTCACAAGGTCATCCAGCAACAGCACTCGTCGATTACGAATCATTTCAGGACGTTCCACACGAAATGCACCTGCGATGTTACTGCGCTTCTGTTCCAAATTTTTCATACCCTTCTGCTGTTCTGTTTGCCGCGCCCTTACCAGAAGCTCTGGTTTGTAAGGGATGTCAAGATTTTTCGATACCTCCCGCGCCAATAAATCAACGGGTTGATAGACTCGGTCTTTTCGTGTCGAAGGGATTGCCAACAAGAGGTCAACATTTTTATATTTCGGATGCTCATGAATAAAATCAATTAGCTTTTTAGCCAGTGGCTTGACAAGCTCCTTGCGGTCGTGATATTTGTAATCAGTGACCATTTGCCCCAGCTCAGTCTTTACGTTATCGCGCCCTTGATAACGGCTGTGAAAATCCAGCGCAAAACCGTCATCCCAATTGCCTTTGAGCGATTGAGGATGGGCGGTATGAAGAAATGTCTCGATTTTATATTCGATCGAATTTGACGATGAATCCATTGCCCCGCCAATTTGTTGTAATGCTATTCGAGCTGATTTACGATTGTACTCTTTTTCCGTTTCATCATTGGCAATGCGACGGAGTGGTTCAATAGCGCGCGCATCTGCGAATGTGCCCAATGCTTTAATGACGTATTGCCGTACCTGCGGTTGCGCATCATCGAGACAAGCTATGAGATTTGGTATAGCCGCGCGGGCGCCGATTTTCGCAACTGCAGACGCCGCCAGCCGACGAACGTTGGCGTCCTCATCCTGTAACGCTTTAGTCAGCATTCCAACTGCCGGTTCAGCCTGCAAATCTCCCATTAGACAGACAAACTGCGCTCGATTCTGGCTCGATAGTTCTTGATATAATTTATCAATCCTTTTGGAGACTCGATCTTTTAGTGATGGAAGTTCAACGGTTTCTTCTTTCTTAGTTGTCATTGAAGACCTGCGCGATCGCGCCGCGATAACAACGCAGCGAATCTGGTCATAGCTAATCTCGTCGGGTAACAATTCCTTGATTGGCGAGAGAGATTCCATTCCCGCTTTAGCTATTGCAGATTCTATTTGCCGCCGAATATCTGTGGGAATCACATCATCGACGGACACATCCCCGCGTTCGATTAGTTCAGCCAAATGGTTGTAAATCGTACCGACAACGCGATTACGTTCAGCGGCAATCTGTTCTGGCGTCAAGCCCCGCTGAAACAATTCGTAAGTTTTTTCGACCGTATTTATATTCGATTCCGGGTCATCGTGTTTGGAGGGTGGCAGGGGAAGTTCAATCGGTAATTCCTGATGTAACGCTTGCTCGCCTTTTGGCGTCAATTGCACCACTGGATAACCCCCGCCAATTAGTTTAAAGTATCCATGTTCAATTAGCCAATCGATGGTTTCGACGATTTTTTTCCCTGTGAAGAGATTTAGCACACCGTAACTTGGAATCTGATGGTGTCCATATCTTGTTATGCTTGTCGCTTGTGAACCACGCAAAATTTGTGATAGCTTTTCTCGTCCGAGCGGTTGATTGAGTTCCGTAACGCACTGCAATATCTGATGGGCGACTTGATTGCCCAGTATATCAACTGCGCTATGTGAAGACTGGTCTGTTATCTCGCAATTATCGCAACAGTAAACGTATTCTTGTTTCGATTTCACATCACCAAAATGCGACAACAAAGCTTCTCGGCGGCATCCATTTCCTTCCGCATAATTGACCATCTCTTCCAACTCTTGCAATTTCCGTTTGCGTCGCAATCGGTTCAATTTCAGCAGTTCGGTTAAATTTAGTGAAGAAGCTTTCTGTTCGATGATTTGCAAATTCAATCTACCGCCTGTGTCGGGGAAACGTATCAATCCGCCTGCCTGCTCTAATTGGTCGATGCCGACCTTGAGTTTGGCTGGATGAACTCCCGTAAGCCTTGCTAATTCGTCGTAACGAATTGCCGTCCAACCCTTCGCTTCACTCGAGGGCAAGCCTTGTCCTTGCTGATTGACAATGACTTGGAACATCAACCGTAATTCATCTTCTGTCGGTGAATCGTTCTCAATGAACCACTCTTGCAAGACTCGATCTTCGGGACAGTAGATGAGCAAAGCCTGCGCCTGTTCGCCATCACGTCCAGCTCTGCCTGCTTCCTGATAGTACCGCTCAATTGTGCTGGGCAAGTCATAGTGAATGACAAAGCGCACGTCGGACTTGTCGATTCCCATGCCAAAAGCGTTGGTCGCGATTATGATAGGCGCTTGGCCGGTTAAAAATAGTTCCTGTGTTCTCTTTCGCACATCATCATCAAGTCCAGCGTGATAAAAGCAAGTTGAAAATCCCGATGAAATCGGGGAAGGAATTTTTAGCACATCGCCTACAAATTCATGCAGGAATTCCGCTTGCCGACGCGTCCCGACGTAGATGATTCCGCTTTGGTGTACCTGAAGTCGCCAGACTTCAGGTCTATTTTTCAGAAAGTTTTGTAATAGCTCTAATTTCTTTTTTTCATTGATAGCATATTCCACCTGAAATTCAAGATTGGATCGGTCGAATCCCGTTACGACTCGTTTAGCTTCGAGCATGCTGAGTTGCCGCAGAATATCATTTTGCACATCAGGCGTAGCCGTCGCAGTCAACGCCATCAGGCATGGGCGCTCGATTTGGTCCAACAGGTCTCGGATGTGCAGATAATCAGGACGAAAATCATATCCCCACTGCGAGATGCAGTGCGCTTCGTCCACAGCCAATAATGATACATCTACACCCGCCAATGTGCGCAAGAACTTGTTGTTCCTCAGCCTT
>DTYX01000090.1 GCA_012961655.1 Candidatus Poribacteria bacterium | reverse complement strand
GCGCCGTTTCTTCTGAGAAGATTGTGGCGATGCCGTCAATCGTCTCTTTTTGCAAAACCTTCGTCACAAATTCCTCATCGGGGGCTTTTGTGAAGAAGCGGGCGATAAATTGGTAGATGTTACTGCGGGATATAGCTGTTTCGTACTGTTCTTGGTACATGGGCTTATTACTACTACAAAATTTCAATTATCTTGGTTACTAATTTTTTAGCTTTACTTAAATCAGGGATTTGGGATGGAAGGGTGAATGAATCGGGCCGCGCCATAAGGACAAGCCCATGTACACCTTTTGCAACCGACGCATTTATCCTGGTCTATGAGCACGATACCATCAGATGCTCGCTTGGTTATTGCGCCTACCGGACAAGATTTGAGGCAGGATGGTTTCTCACAATGCAAGCAAGTCATCGTTACAAAGATACGTTTTGGGTTAGGATATATACCACCTTCTTGAATTATAACTTGGCGCCAATCCGTGCCGAGCGGTGTATTGTTCTCAGTTTTACAAGCTATAGCACAGGCGTTACATCCTGTACATTTTCCTAAATCAATATGCCAACCGAGTTGTCCCATTTTATTACCTCCCCTTCTGAAAGGCGAAAGGCGGAGGGCGGAAGTGGAAAAAGAAAGGTTAAGGGGTTTGCCTTCTCGCCCTCTTGCCATTTTGCCCGTTCGACTTTATCCGTCCTTGCTTTACACTTTCTCCACTTTTACCCATGTGTCGTAGAACGAAGCGCTGCCACCGATTGGATCTTGCAATCCGACAGAGCCTATGGAATCATCAACCCGCATCACTAAATTACTCAGAACACCACGACCGTATTTTTCATTGTCCCATTTGCCTTCTGGATATTCCCCTTCGGGAAGTTCACCACCATTTACCTGCCAGGTCTTTGAACCATACTGCCAGTGTCCATACGAATGCGGAATGTTGACAACACTGGGTCGAACACCGTCTGATACCTTTGCAAATCCAACTATACCCTCCGTATTCGAGCGTGAAGTCACGCGCACCTTATCGCCCGTCTGAATCCCTAGTTTCTGCGCATCAGCGGCATTGATTTCGACGTAATTCTGCGGCAAAATCGACATGAGATAACGGTTCTCTGCCGTCCTAGACTGAGTCTGGAACGCGGGCTTGTAGGTAATTAATTGGAACGGATATTCCGCCGCGTCCTGCGCCTCAATGTCGTTACCTTTGGCGTCCATAATCGGCTCGTACTTCATCAATCCGTCGAACGGTTCACCGGTCATAACATTCTTCGTTTTAGCCCACTTCTCGATATATATATCACAGCGTTTCGTGTATTTGTGTTTTACGAAGTCACCATCGTAAGCTCCATCAGCGTCTTCGAATCGTCCGCCTCGGGCAAGCATGTAAGCGATTTTCTCCTCTGTACTACCACCAGGTACACCGTCGTCCTCGACGGCAATGTTCGCCGCCATCGCGGCGTACCAATCGCGAGCTTCATTTAGCGGCTTCCCTGGTCCGAAAGCATCAGAGCCAATGCCAGCCAGATTCAATCGCTTGCCAATTTCGATAATCATGTCTATGGCATCCATAGTATCCGGGAAGACCGGCTTAGCTCTCGGAAGCACGTGATTGGGGTCTGGCTCTTGGAAGACCGGCTGTCGGAAGCCGCTCGTCCTCGTCAAAATGGCTGGCGCTACATGGGGCGTCTCATACCTCTCCAGGAATGACACGTCGGGAAGGATGTAGTCCGCCACTGAAGCAGCCTCGCTCATCACCCTATCGATGCAAACATACAACGGAACTTTGCTTGTGTCCTTCAACGTCTCCTCGATTTGCCCTCCGGCGGGCGTGGAGTATGCCGGATTGCCCATGTTCAGTATCAATGCTTTGATTGGATACGGGTAACCTTCGGCGATGCCGGCGAAGACTTCCTGCCAAATCATCCAACTCAAAGGGAACCACGGTCGTTTCGCCGGGTAGCCGTTATTCTTGAACTCGGTGGTATCTTCGTACTTAATCTTGCCCTTTGAGTCCCGGCTGATGATGGCACCGCCTGGTGAAACTCGGCGAGCATCATCCTTGGGGGGCCAATTCTTCTTCAGGTTATATAGGTTGGTGGACTTGGAACCATCTTCGTGCCAGTGACTGCCGCCAACTACATAGCCGCCCTTCCAGTTAATATTGCCAACCAATAAGTTCAGAGACATAATTGCCATTGCGGTATAAGCGCCGTTGGTATGTTGCACCGGACCGCGATACACGGTTGATACCGCTTGCTTACCGTTTCCGGAGAACTCGCTGGCTAGCTGCGTTATGACATCAGCGCTGACATCACAGATTTGTGCGTACTCCGCAATAGTTCTCTCCTGTGCTCGCTCCCTCAGCAGTGTGAAGACCGATTTGCAAGGAATCTCATTAACTGTTAAGTCAGCTTCCAGGTCACCCTGCTCCACCGCGCTATAAATAGCTGCTTCACCATTGATGGCAACGACGAAGTCATCCGCTGTGCCGCCGAGTCCCGCCGCGTCAGCGCGTAGCAAGGTCATATCATCTAGTCGGACGAGGTAGGTAGCATTCGTCCAGGTAGTTTCACCGTTATTGTTTGCCGCTTCCTTAGTCGTATTGCGCAGGAAATTGGCGTCATAAGCATTATTATCGATTATCCACCGAATCATTCCAAGAGCTAATGCCGCGTCAGTTCCGGGCTTGATTGGCACCCAGACATCAGCTTTCGCCGCGGTATTGGAAAAGCGCGGGTCGACGACCACTAACTTACCGCCGTCTCTCTTGAACTGCATCAACTTCCGCGAGAGCGCTATCATTGGGAAGCCAGCTTCCAAGGGGCTTGTTCCCCACCAAATCTGGTATTTGCAGTTCAGAATGTCCGGTTTGAAATGATGCTTGCCGCCGAACATGACCTCATGCGCAATGTGATGGCTCAACTCACAGATGCTGGTGTGGTCATGACGATAGTTTATCGTACCGTAGGCATACTTCCAGAACGGGTCGGTGAATTCTTTCCGTCCATGTTCATGACGACCGACGCAGAATACAACTTGATTCGCTTTGGGGCCGAGTTCCGGCGCATTCGGGTCAATTGGCGTTTCAAGGTCGCGAAGCGCTCTCAGTCCATCCACATGCCCTTCGCCAAACAGATTGCCACCTTCGATAATCTCCGTAAATGCCTGCTCCCAGCTAATCACCTCCCACTGTCCAGAACCTCTCGGTCCTACTCGCTTCAGCGGGTGCTTGATACGGAGCGGAGTGTATACTTGTTCCAATCCCGCTTGACCTTTGGCACAGATGCGTGAGCGTTCGACTGTGCTCGGGTCAGTG
>DTYX01000089.1 GCA_012961655.1 Candidatus Poribacteria bacterium | reverse complement strand
GTTCAAGGCCATTGTCGCATTTTATCAGTGTACTTTTTCCAGACCCTGAGGGACCGCAAACAACCACTACTTCTCCTTTATCAACATGAGTAGAGCAATCGTTGACTGTATCCCTCTATACCAATGTTCGCTTGTATCATATTCAATTCTCTCATCTTTGTAAGCACTGGAAGAGATAACGAGGACAGCCTTTCTGAAAGTCCACGGGGATAAATCTTTTCTTGCTTGCAATAATCCAAAAGTGGTAAGAATTCAGAATAAGACGCTGGCGTGTTTGAACTAAGGAATACGCTCTTTGGCGCGTACTGATAAAGGATAGGGACGATTGCAGAAAGAGAGTTCTCTCGATATGGTATAACTGATTGTAAGCAGAAAGAACAGCCGAAGAGACAGCCTCTTGCCAGTTCTATCTTAGGTTGCCTACCTTCTGCCGGCGGTAATAGTCCCCAGCTAATGTCCTTTGCGATTGCTACCTTGTATCTCTCTTTTGGGTACTTTGGAACTAAAACGCTATCAAAGGTTTCTGCAATGCGATGGAGGAATAAGTCTTTGTTGTTAGGAGAATACAAGCGAAGGATTTGTGGTAAGACTTCTTCTGCGTCGCCTAAGAGAATGAAGTCAAAGAGGTCGGCGACAACAAAAGGATTAGATGTTACTGCAGTTCCTCCAGCGCACAAAATTGGGTCATCCTTTTTTCTATCGTAGGTTAGAAGCGGAATTGAAAACGATTTAAGAATAGGGACGATGTTAAAGTATTGCAACTGATGGTAGAGGGAAAAGCCGATGATGTCGTAACCTTTCTTTAGCCCGCCAATCTTTTTTGCATTTCCTTTGTCGGTAATCGTCTTATCCGCATACCATCCCGCTTTTCTTGCAATTTCCAACACAATTTCACAACCCAAAGGAAACTTATCCTCTCTTCGTGCGACTGTGTCAATTATGGTTAAACTTGGCATGAAAACCAACTCCTTATTCCTTGTGATTTAGAGCATCCACCAGCTCGTCAATTTTTGCGCAAAGCATTTCAAATGTATGCCGCTGTTCAACAAGCGCTGATGTTACTTTCATGCAATGATTGTTTAGCACTGTGTCAAACTGCTGTTGTAACAACTTCCGCTCCTCTCTAAATTGGTCTATCTGTTTCATAAAGTAGCGTACAAGCCAGGCTTGAAAACCGATGAAAAGAAGCGCCATCCCGCCGGTTTGGTAAAGCTCAATTATGTTCATCCCTTCCATATCACGCCTCCTTTATTTCTTTAAGCCGTTCCCATTCAGTGAGGAAATGCTCCGGGTATTGATTGCTCCGAGAAAACGTGGCTTGCTCAAGATTATCGAACATTGACTGATAAGTCATATTGAATGAGCCCATCAACGTTGCGGAATCGCCGATTATCATCTTCGTATGAAGGTCATTATTGAAGCGCATCAAGACTTCTCTGCGAAGGTACTTTTTTATTTCTCCAGGACGGCAGATTATACGGATGTCTTCTGCCTTGCAAGCATTTATCATCGCTACGCCTACTGAATCCCAAAATGGAACCATCACCCAAAGGCGTCTTTTCTGGCGTTTCATCCAAGATAGAATCCGATTGACAAAATAAAAGGTTCCAGGCTTAGAAGGAAACATCATTTCACCTCCAACGGCAATTCGGCTAAATCGCCGTAAGGTTTGAATTTCACGATATTTTTTGCTGGAGTAATAATGCGCTCTCCTGTTTGAGGATTGCGCCTGATTCTCCCTTCTTGTCTTACAGGCGCAAAGCGACCAAATCCTTTGAACACAACCTCGTCTCCGCTCTTCAATATTCCCTTGATTTCTTCCAACACCAACAAAACAAATCTATCTGCGTCTTGCAAAGTTAAGCCGAACTCAGGCGCAACTTCCTTCGCCACATCACTTCGTGTCCTTACCGGCACTTAGCTCACCTCCTTGACTTGACTCTTTCACTTTCCGCTGGATAAGCGATTTAGACGTAGGATAAAAACTACGGGAAAAAGCGAAGGCGATTTCCGTTATAAGGAAGCAAAAAGTGTTATTTTAAGACGGTTATTTTGCATTTAGGTCAGACCGCGTAGATACGTTTCGCAGAAACAACTCTCGTTAAGATTTCATCTCGATACGCTTGC
>DTYX01000088.1 GCA_012961655.1 Candidatus Poribacteria bacterium | reverse complement strand
GGGTGTATCCGTGTGTATCCGTGGCTAATTATCTTTATCAAAATTTAACAGTGCACTATAGCCTCTGTTGAAGGATTGCCAAGGAGATATTTTTTAAATGGTCGCCGACTTTTTCCAGGTTGTTAACGAAATCCAAGAAGACTACTCCTGAAAGCACCCAACATTCTCTATTCTGCAATCTTTGAATATGGCTCTCCCTAAGTTGAATCTGTAATCGGTTGAGAATATCTTCATGCTTTAAAGCCAGACGGGCTTCCGCTTCGTTATCCGTCTCCATAGCCGAGATAACCAGAGAGGTCATTTGGTCGGTTTCGTCGAACATTTTTTTTAGTTCAGCCAGCGCTTGTTCGGTAAAAGGAAGTCTCTCCTCGATTTTCCTCTCAGCAAGTTCCGCCAAATTCTCCGCATGGTCGCCGATTCTCTCAATGTCATTGACTGAATGGATTAATCCCGGTAACTTCTCTGATACCTCCTGGCTCGAAGTCCTCTCAGACAATTTAACCAGATAATTAGTGATATCTTCCTGAAAGGCGTCAATAATATCCTCTTTTTGGGCTACCTCTGATAAAAGTCTCTGGTCGTTTGCCAAAAATCCTGTCATAACATCATTGAGCGCTTCTCGGGCTAAAGTTATCATCCTTACCATCTCGCGGACAGATTGTTTAAGGGCTACGGCAGGGGTGTTCAAAAGATGTTCCTCTAAATACTGAGGTGTTACTTGAATCTGTCCGCGTTTTGAAGGAACCATTTTGATGGCTATTTTTTCCAAAGGACGAATCAAAAATAAGCCAACAATCACACTGAATACATTAAAAGAGGTATGGCAGACTGCGATGTACACCATCACATTTGCCAAAGTGATGGAACCTGGAATAAGGCGTTCAAGGACCTTAGCGTAAAGCCCAAATTGTACTAGAGGAAAGATAAAAGCGACGCCTAAAACATTAAACACGAATTGAGCTCTGGCTATCTGACGAGCGGGAAGATTCGTGCCTACGGAAGCTATCTGCGCGGTGATGGTAGTGCCGATATTAGAGCCAAAAATCAAAGGAATGGTCGCGTCAAAAGAGATTAAACCTTGAAGCGCTAGAATTTGAACTGTAGCGATGGCAGCGCTACTGCTCTGAATCGCTGCTGTTATTAGCATCCCAGCCAAAATACCTAGGATAGGGAATCTGCTAAAATTGACAAAAAAATCTTTAATCACTTGGCTCTCCTTTAAGGGAGCGAAGGCATCTTTCATGAATACAAGCCCTAAAAACAACACCCCAAAGCCGAGCAGTACTTGTCCCCAGAGTTTGAGTCTCTTAGTCCTGGCTAGCATATTCAAAGCAAAACCTATCCCAACGGTTGGCAATGCGTAAGCGGTAATTTTAAACGCTGAGATGGAAACTAACCAGGCTGTAAAGGATGTCCCGATTTCAGCTCCCATCATCACTCCGATGCCTTGTCCTAAGGTCAAAAGCCCGGCATTAACAAAACCAATCAACATAACCATCATCGCGCTGCTGCTTTGTATAAGAGCGGTAATTCCCGCCCCGGTCAAAACAGCAAGCGGAGGCGTTTTGGTGAAGAATCGTAAGATATTTCTGAGACGATTGCTGGCTACTCTTTCCAGCCCCTCGGACATGGTTTTCATGCCAAAAAGGAAGAGGCCAAGTCCCCCAATTAGGCCAAAGATTAGTTCCTGCATTCTAAGTTCCTCCGTTTAACTATTGCTTTGTTACTTTCGGTTTGATGGGTGTTTGTAAAACAATCAAGTCAGGCAAATACTCTCTGAGCTGCTCATGTCTATATATCCCATCACGGGCGCGGATGGTTGCGAAACCAGCTTGCTGCAATGAGTAAAGGGTAACAAATGATAAGTAATCGGAAAAATCACTCTTTACTCACTACTTATCAATTGTGGTCTGTCTGTCTTTTATCTAAGAGTTCATGAAACTTAGTATTCCTCGGCTATTATCCGAATCTTCCCATGCAGGGTTTCCCCATGTTTTAATATTCTTAACCCTGCATCAACGCCTTTAGCATGCAAATTAACAGCATCAGTAGCACAAGTATATGGTTCAAAACAGATAGATGGACGCGGTGGGGTGTAAACGACAATTTCTCGGAAGAGTGCATCAGCTTCGACAATGACGCGTATTTTGGCATTCGTATCATCAAGAATAGTGCGAGTAACATCATCCTCAAAAATTAAATCTGTGAATACATCATCGAACCTTAGTCCCTCAAGTATTTGCGGCGACCGTAAATCGTATCTCCCCTCTACTGGTAATATTTTGCCTGTCGGCAGCTTTTCGATTAATTCCCACTGTTTATTCGCCGGCACGCGGATGATACAATCCGCGGCGCTGCTGTCTGCGCCGAGTGGGGCGCGGAAGTACGGATGTATACCTAAGCCCACAGGCATATTGCCATTCCCGATGTTTTTCATATCGGCGTCAAAAGTTAGGATGCCATCTTTAAGGCTGTACGTCACTGTGATTAGAAATGGAAAGGGAAATTGTTCGCCGATTTCAGGAAATTCTGTGGAATCGAAAGAGCATCTAAGATAGGCGCCTAATTCCTCAGATTCACCACACTCTTCAACACGCCATGGACGTTTACAGACGAACCCGTGAATCCAATTACCCTCACCATCATTGTGGTTCTGCAGCGACAGAGAATATTCTTTGCCTTCAAATATAAATCTTCCCCGTCGTATTCGATTGGGAAAAGGAAACAGAATCGGGTTTCCATAGGTAGTAAGATTCTCTGACAATATTTCTAAATTGGGGGGGGATTCAATAATATCGACCTGCTGGTTGTGCATCATTTGAGTAAAGCGGAAACAGTTGTTGCCGCAAGCAGGGATAAGATACGCTTGGCTATTTGTCGCTTTATCGGTAAGAATGTAAACCTGAAAGTCCGCTATCTGCTTGCTATCCACATTATACACCTCCTCTCTGTAGGTCGAAATTCACATTTCGACGCCTTAT
>DTYX01000087.1 GCA_012961655.1 Candidatus Poribacteria bacterium | reverse complement strand
GCTCTACAAGCCTAAAACCACATCGTCTAATTTGCCGTTTTTATCAGGTATTATAACTTGACTTTGGTAGATTTCCATACAAGATAAGATTCAGATGCGCTGGCCCCAACTGAAAGTCGGGCTTCCTTTATTCTGACTTTTTATATCTCTGACACCTGACACAAAACCTCACCAGGGATTGGTCTCGGCCATGTCCCAAGCTCGCAGAGAGGGAATTGTCATGCTACCCCCCTTGGCAAAAAGCAGGACGCCGAGGGCATCGTCGCGCGTCGGGTAGATTCGCCGCATGGCTGCTTGACGGTCGTTGGCGAAGACCTCAACCACAGAACGGTCGACGAATATCCGCAGCTTCAACAGTTCGTCGTCGGCGAGTTCGAGCGGCGCTGACTCCACCGTCTTTGGCCCTTCACCCAGTGAAGGGTAACGGGTATCAATCTTCAATGCCTTGTCGACGGCATCATAGAATACCGCAGTCTCCTCTTCCCCACCTGCCGAACAGCAGATTTTGACCCCAAATTGCTTGGCTTGTCCGGGAGCAAACTCGATTTCCAACTCCAGACAGTTGCCAGAGACATTTTCTAAAGGCAGGTGTATGTCCGCCGGGACAACCATATCTGTTATCTCCCGTGGATTGCAGCGCAGTATCTTCAGTTCTTCCGCGGGCGCCATGCGAAGCGTCTTGTCTTCGTTCAGCCACAGGACACGAGGTAGGCTCATCGTGCCTGACCAACCACTGACCTGTCTGGTTTCATTGCTGCGCCCGTCGAATATCCACGCCCACATAATCCGCCGACCCCGGTCATCGACGAGGCTTTCTGGCGCGAAGAACGCGTTATCCACCCATGTCATTCGGCCATGCGTCTCGGGTTCGAATCGGTCGCCGGAATATGTTCCGATGTAATACTGACATCCGAGGTTGTGGCTGATGAACAGCAGCATGTGGCGGTCGCTGACTGACCCACCGTCGGGGTTGGATGGTAATGGGAAGAAATCCGGACACATGTTGTCCTCATCGGCCCGTGTCCATTGGCGATTCGAGGTGTAGAACGGGTGCAGATACTCCCACTTTGCCAGGTCATCCGAGACAAAAAGGTAGACCGTGTCCCCCTGATGCTCAGATTGCTCGCGCTTGAGACCGAACTCTCTCAGTACCAGCAGGTTGCCTGTTATCATATAGTACCGTCCGTCATGAATCCAGATAGCGGATGGGTCAGCAGCACCATAGACCAACTTTTTGTCGTCCAGTTCGACCTCAGCAAGACCGGGTTGGGTTTCGCCAATGACTGGATTGTGAGGGCTCTTGGTCCAGACCTCTAGCAAGTCATCGGTGCTGGTAGCGATGCAGATACCACGGGGAGCGCCTAAACCCCAGTAGGTGATAGTGGGAGTTCCGTTTTTGTCCAGGGAAGCGCCGCCGGAGAAGATGCCGGTATCACCCTCTCCTGGTTCTAGAGCCAGAGGATGATGCCTCCAGTGGATTAAGTCTTTGCTGGAAATGTGCGCCCAGCAGTGACCCTTGTCCGTCTGGACGATATACATCAGATGGTACCGGCCTTTCCAGAACAGAGCGCCGTTGGGGTCAAACGGTCCACAAACGCCTTCGGGCGCAGTGATATGATAAGCGGGACGGTACGGGTCAGCTATAAACCGTTCCCTTAATTCCCTCGCACTGCGAATTAGGTCTGTCATAATCGTTTCATTTGTATTCATTGCATAACACTCCCTTTTAAAGGTCAAAATTTATCCGTAGTATAGCCAAAGGCAGGCATAAAGCCCAGCCCCCACGATGGGAATCCGGTGTACAGTCGATAACAGACGGGAACAAGGTCCTAGACTACATCAATATGGGAAACAAAAGCAGTATTACAAGTTTAGAAATCATATATCAAGTGAGTTGGAATGGAAACGGAAAAGCTAGCTTCTATCTTGGCGTCTGCAACAGTTTTAAAGTTTTCCTGATATCTGACACCAATGTCTGCTGTCAAGAATCGTGTGATGAAAATTCTAGCGCCGACGATTGCCACCCATACAGGTTCATCTTCTAATTTGGGTATCCCCTCTTCATTGAAGTTAGCGACCCACTCGAATTCGCCCATCAATTTTGTTTTCCCGGTCGCCCATATTTCAATCCCGCCAAATGGCAAAAATTTCTCCAGAGTCTCACGCCGCACCTTGTTACCTGTCAGTGATGCTCCGATGTAGTCAGCGCCTCCATGCAATGTTATACCTCTCCAACCTTTAAATGAGATGAGAGTTTTGCTTGCCATAATGTATAAATCGGCTAACTCTCTTTTATACGTTATCGAACCTGTCTCTTCATATCTACCGAAAGTTCGTCGGTAGGATGCGGATACATTGGGCAGAATCCGAGATGCACGCTCTCCCGGAATGAAAATTTTAATGCCAGCGGCAGGGACACCTATCAACTCTGTTTCAGCTTCATTGAGTCTTCTTAGAATTCTCACCGCGCCGACTTCAATTTGAGCGATGCGCCCCAAACCGAGATAACCTGTGCCAAGAAAAGAAAATTGGTCTGTGCCAAAAGTCCCTGCGCCAGATGCGTTGAGGTCAAAAGATTTCAGTGTATCAGCAACTGGCACATTGAATAATCTGGGCGGTTCAAAAAGTTCAACTTGCCTGGCGTATATACCGGATATACAAATTGTCACGAATGTTATTATGAAAAACAGCTTTGTGAGTAATGTTGTTTTTTTATTCATTGTTCTATCCCTCTTCTTAGTCGGTTAAGGAGATTTCGTCATGAAACCTCGTAGGTAGAATTTCCAAATTCGACGGATTAGTCGAGATATGGCTTCGCGCGGTTACTTCGTGAACCGC
>DTYX01000086.1 GCA_012961655.1 Candidatus Poribacteria bacterium | reverse complement strand
CTTCAGTCGCGTAAACAATAGTTTTGAGCAAATAGAATAGAGGCAAAAGCTGTGATGGGGAGGAGTAAGTCGATGAACCCCGTGAGATAAGTAGCCAACGCCCAAAGAATAATAATGGGTACTATTTTATCTCACGGGGTGAACTTTGCAGAGAGGGAAATTCACTGGCTGAAAGATTTCCCAAAGCTCTCTCGACTGAAGGTCGCTCCGGAGCTTCTAGACTGAAACAGAGAGGGTTCGTAGTGAGGCGATTTATCGCTGTTTCGATGCGCAATGGTTTCGATACGGCTTCGTCTACTCAACCCAAGCAATTGTGCACTACAAACGAACGGAAGTAAGTTTAGACGGTTGCTGTCCGTTATCACAGTTTGAGCGCCCGGCTCAATATTCAAAATCTGTTTCAAAGATTGGGGTGAGGGAATTGGAGTGGTACCGCGGTAAGGAATAGCCCTTTCCGTCTCCAGTGTGGGATGGAAAGGGCTTTTTTATTAGTCTGTTATCAGTCAATTGGAGTTATAGAAAAATCGTCAATTTTTATGCAAGGAGAATCAAAATGATACCGATATCAAAAGTATACGAACCTCATGAAGTAGAAAGCGGATGGTATAAATTTTGGGTGGAGCGGAAATATTTTCACGCCGCGGAGGTCTCGGACAAACCGCCGTTTGCCATCGTGATACCTCCGCCAAATGTGACCGGAGATTTACATATCGGCCATGCGTTAGACAATACTTTGCAGGATATTTTAATTCGTTGGAAACGGATGCAAGGTTATAATACACTTTGGATGCCCGGCACAGACCACGCGGGTATTGTTACACAGGTTGTAGTGGAACGTCAACTACTAGAAGATGGTACCAATCGGCATGAATTAGGCCGGGAGAAATTTTTGGAGCGGATGTGGGAATGGAAGGAGAAATCCCACGACTATATCGTCGAACAGTTGATGCGCATGGGCTGTTCGTGCGATTGGGAGAGAGAACGGTTCACTCTCGATGAAGGCTTATCCAGAGCGGTGCGCGAGGCGTTTGTGCGGCTGTACAACGACGGTTTAATTTACCGCGGCGCATATATGGTCAACTGGTGTCCAAACTGTCTCACTGCGATATCCGATTTGGAAGTTGAACATGAGGATGAGCAAGCGAATCTCTACTATATCAAATATCCTCTGAAGGGCAGTGATGAGTATCTGTCGATTGCGACGACGCGGCCGGAGACGATGCTCGGCGACACAGCGGTAGCCGTTCATCCAGCAGATAAACGTTACACGCAATTCATCGGCAAAATTGCGATTTTGCCGATTGTCAAACGTGAATTGCCCATTATCGCGGATGAATATGTTGACCGTGAATTCGGCACGGGCGCGCTCAAGATAACCCCGGCGCATGACCCATACGACTTTGACATCGGCAAACGCCACAATTTGCCTGAAATTATCGCCATCAACGAAGATGGAACCATGAGTGCAGAAGCGGGCAAGTATGAAGGTATGGAGCGATTCACCTGTCGAAAAGCGTTGCTAAAAGAGTTGAAAGGGAAAGGCTATCTGTTGAAAGTCGAAGACTACGTCCATGCAGTCGGCAGACATGACCGTTGTGGGACTATTATCGAACCGTACATCTCTCTGCAATGGTTTGTAAAGATGCAGCCTTTAGCGGAGAAAGCGATTGCCGCGGCGAAGAATGGCGAGGTGGAATTCATTCCCGCGCCCCAAAAACGGCGTTTTTACGACTGGATGTATAACATTCGCGATTGGTGTATTTCACGGCAAATCTGGTGGGGACATCAGATTCCCATCTGGTATTGTCAGGACTGCGATGAAATGATAGCCGCAATCGAAACTCCTGAGAAATGTAGTAAATGTGATTCGACGAATCTACGGCAGGATACCGATGTGCTGGATACATGGTTTTCGTCGGCGCTGTGGCCGTTTTCCACCATGGACTGGCCTGAAGAGACAGAACTTTTGAAAACGTTCTATCCGACCTCCGTTTTAGTCACAGGTTGGGACATTCTGTTTTTCTGGGTTGCGCGGATGATTATGATGGGTTTGAAATGTATGGACGAAGTACCTTTCCGCAATGTGTACCTGCATGGATTAATCGCCGATGAAACAGGCAGGAAAATGAGCAAATCCTCCGGCAACGCTATTGACCCCATCCCCATGATGGAGAAATACGGCGCCGACGCGTTTCGCTTTGCGATTGCCGCTTCCACTATTCCCAGTCCATACATGCCGTTGCCTGAAAACCGAATCAGAGGCTATCGTAACTTCGCCAACAAGATATGGAACGCCTCGCGCTTTGTGCTGATGAATATAGAGGATTTTGATATCGTTGACGAGCCGTTGAATTTGATGTTATGCGACCACTGGATAATCAGCCGATTCAACAAAGTCGCGCAAAAAGTAACAACTTATCTTCATCAGTTCCGCTTCGACGATGCCGCGTTGTCGCTCTACGCTTTCCTGTGGCATGAATACTGCGATTGGTATGTGGAAATGGTTAAGTTGCGACTAAATGACCCTAATGAGAGATACACAGCGCAATATATGG
>DTYX01000085.1 GCA_012961655.1 Candidatus Poribacteria bacterium | reverse complement strand
CGCCAATTATCCTGACGGCTGAAACAGCGATAACGGGCGGCCCGCAGATAGGGGGATATTTTGTCATCCGCGCCGACTTGAGCGTCACCATTGATACCAGCGGTGAACTTATAGGACGAGGCGACATTTTTCTCATCTCCGAAGATGGAAGGCTAGCCGGCGCTGAACTTGGCATCAGCGTCCAAAAAGGACTGTGGATTAAAGGCGACATCAACATCTTAAATATTCTCATGGCATCTGGACAGGTTGCTCTCGATAGGCGGAACCAACTCCAGGGCGTATTCCGTGGAATATTAGCCTGTCCAGAGGATTGGTGGCTCATCGGCGGGCGTAAATTTGCGGATGTGCGGAGTTACTTTGATAACACAAAAATAGCCGCTGCTGTCAAAGTTGCGTTTTTTGAGGTGGGCGTACTTTACGACGAAGACGGATTTCATGTACTTATGAATTTAAAGGAGATTAAAGAGATTGTCGGCGCTGCGCCTGAGTTAGCCGCTGGCGAACATATACTGATGGCACCGAGCCAAACGGCGGCAAACATCCCGCCGAACACTCCTTTTGCGTTATTTGTTCTGACATGGACGGAGGGAGATACGGACATCGAACTGGTGTCGCCTTCAGGTAAGCGTCTGTCGCGTAACGACGCCCTTGCGGAACCGGACAAATACTTTTATCAGAAGGATATGGGACGCCGAGAGATTACCTTTGCGGTGAATCAGCCTGAGGCGGGAAACTGGCAGGTGGTGATTCCCGATGTGCTAAAGATAGGCGAGTATCGGTTGAAAATACTCGGTGGCAATATGACGCCTAAGCTGCTGTTGGGGACGCTAATTATAGACGAGGCGAATTTGAAAACGAAAATCACCTGGCAGGATAAAGACGATGATGATGATGCAAATATCAGCCTGTATTATGATACCGATGCTGAAGGTTTTGATGGGGCGTTGATTGTCGAAAACATCTCCGAGGATGACGAACTTGATGGTTTCCAGTGGGATTTTAGCGACGTGGCAAGCGGCACATACTACATCTATGGAAAGATAGATGATGGCGTAAACATGCCCGTCTTTAGCTACAGTTCCACGCCCCTGATAGTTCAGAACCGCCAAGCTCCAGAACCGCCTACTGAGCTAAAGGGCATGATTGAAGGAGACAATATTGAACTCAATTGGAAGGAAAGTCCATCTGGTGAAGCGGTAGAGGGATATGTCCTCTATTGGACCGACAAACCGCATCAACCTGGTTATCCGTATCGGCTGGCTATAGGCAACCAGACGGAATATACGCTGGAGGGTTTGGAACTGGGGCGAACATACCGTATCGCCATAGTTGCTTATGATGCTCAAGCACGAGAAAGCACATATTCTGAGCCGATAGAAGTATCTTTACAAACAACCGCTGAGAACAACCCGCCGCAGATTACTTCTCAGCCCTCACTTGAGGGACAGGTAGGTAAAATATACAGTTGTAACGTGGACGCGGAGGACTATGACAAAGATGTATTGAGCTATTCCTTGAAAGTCGCCCCGAAGGGCGCAACGATAGATTCCGCAACAGGCGTCATCACTTGGACACCCGCCGAGAGCCAAGCTGGAAACAATAGCTTCATCGTACTGGTTCAGGATAACGCAGGCGGACAAGATGAGCAGGCTTTCACCGTCATGGTGTCCGACGTCAACCATAACCCCGAAGCATTCATCGTTTCACCGCCGATGGATAAACCTATTTCTGGGGAATATCTTATTCGATGGCAAGCTAACGACAAGGACAACGATGAGCTTACGGTTGAATTGTACTATAGCGCCAATGGGGGCAAAACATACATCCAGTTTGCCAGCGGCTTGGAAAATACGGGCGAATACCTTTGGGACACAACCACCGTCACCGATGGTACGTATAAGCTGGCGATAACCGTCCGCGACGCTCAGTCTTCCACGACAGACTATACCGAAGGCGTCTTCACTATAAAAAACAAACTCCGCCCCTGGGATGTCAACAATGATGGAGTAGTTGACATAAGCGATTTAGTGTTGGTGGGCATACACTTTGGAGAATCGGGAGAAGGCGTCGTTGGTGATGTTAACGAGGATGGCGCCGTTGATATTTCAGATTTAGTGCTGGTGGGAATCCATTTCGGAGAACAGGCTGAGTTGCGGATAGCCAAATTAGGAGCTTCTTCACCGATACCCGGTTTATCCATCACACCCGTTTTGAAAGGCGATATCTTGCAGGTAGACGTTCATGCCGAAGGGTTGGCGGATTTGTACGGATTCCAGTTTGCCATGACGTATCAAAAAGACATGCTTTCCCTGTTGTCCGTTACTGAAGGCAATCTGCTGAAACAGGGCGGCGACACATACTGGAAGGCAACGAATACACAGGCGGGACGATGCGAGATTGCCTCAACGCGATTACGCCCGCAAAAAAGCATATCTCAAACAGGAAAAGCCGCTTTGCACCAGAGTAAAGCTACGGGTAGTCTAGCTACTTTCACGTTCCATGTCCACAACCCGCATCGGGTAGCGCGGGCATCAGTGGTACTTGAAAATATTAAACTTGCTGGCATACGTGGGAAAATCACCGCAGCATCCACACGGATAAATTATCCTCTGGAAGCGCTCGTCATTCCAGAAACATCGGAATTACTGGCAAACTACCCGAATCCGTTCAATCCCGATACATGGATACCCTATCGGCTCTCCAAACCGTCCGATGATGTGAAAATACACATCTACAACACGACAGGGCAACTCGTCCGCACATTGAATCTGGGGCATCAAGCGGCTGGCTTGTACGAATCTAAAGCACGCGCGGCGTATTGGGATGGACGGAACGAGGAAGGCGAGACGATAGCAAGTGGAATCTATTTCTACACCTTGCGAACAGGCACATTTACGGCGACGCGGAAGATGTTAATTACGAAGTAACTATAAGGGGAAAATTATGACTGAAACAATAATAATGATTCATGGAATGTGGGGTGGGGGATGGTATTGGAAGAATTACAAGAACTTTTTCGAGGAAAAGGGTTATCATTGTATTACCCCCACTTTACGTTTTCACGATATAGCCCCGAATGAAACTCCCAATCCTCAATTAGGAACTACCAGCCTATTGGATTACACTGAAGACCTTGAAAAGGAGATTAATAAACTTGACGCCTTTCCTATCCTAATGGGGCACTCTATGGGCGGGCTTCTTGCACAAATCCTTGGGAGCCGAGGATTAGCTAAAGCTCTTGTTTTGTTAACCCCTGCATCGCCGCATGGAATCATAGCCCTAAAACCCTCGGTTATTAAAAGTTTTTGGAGCGCATTAACAAAATGGGGCTTTTGGAGAAAGCCAATGCGTCAAACTTTTGACGAGGCGGTGTACTCAATGCTACATTTACTGACCGCTGAGGAGCAAAGAGAGACCTTTGACAAATTCGTTTACGAGTCTGGTCGGGCTGGATACGAAATCGGTTTCTGGTTCTTGGATTCAAAGGGGGCCGCAAAAGTTGATGAATCAAAGATTACTTGTCCTGTTTTAGTCGTTGCTGGAGCTCAGGATAGAATCACCCCTGCTTCGGTTGTCCGGAAAGTGGCAGAGAAATATGAGGCTGTTTCAACTTACAAGGAATTCTCTGACCATGCCCATTGGGTCATCGGGGAACCGGGCTGGCAAAAAATAGCGGAGTATATCTCTGAGTGGTTAAATCAAGTGTTAAGTGAAATCTGATGAAATTGTAACTACGTATAACCCAAGAATGTTAGACTACATCAAGTTACTATTCCTACCCCATATACCAGCCTGTTCGCATCTATCACTCACAATATTATGTGAAAGGAAGGTTGAAGTATGATTCAAAACGATAGGTTTCCAGCGTTAAGTCGAAGAGTGTCAAGACTTAACACAATGGGGCAAGTGGTAATTGTTCTGGGGATAATCCTCGCATTGGTAGTTTTAATAGCCTCCCTAACAAGCGATTCAAACGAAATCAAAGTTGGAGGAGTCGTTTTCGCGGGGCTTATCTTTTTAGTCAGCTTAGTAATTGCGGAGGGATTTTTTGTCGCAGCAGAGAGTATTGGAGTGTGGCTTGCGATTGAGATGAATACCAGAGGTGTTCCTTATGAACCCACTACGGAAGAAGAAATGCTCGAAGAGGAAGAACCGCTTGGAGAAGAAGTAGGAGGAGAGGGGGAAGAAGTAAGGATTTGGCATTGTGGTTGTGGAGAATTAAATCTTTTTGTTGCTACTCATTGTCATAGTTGTCTTGCACCACGTGGGTCAATACCGGTCCTCGTTGGTCAACTGACGGCGTCAGAGATTAGGGATTTAGAACGAAAGTGGGCGATGACCGAAGAGAGGCTTAAACAACAAGAAACCTAATCTAACAAAACGGATGAGAAAGATTGGCGAAAGAGTCGCTTCAGGTATCTATCTCTATCGCATCAAAGCTGGTAACTTCACCGCTATGAGGAAAATGATTCTGGTGAAGTAACCTTGACAGCCAAAGGGCTGAATAATAAAAAAGGAGGGAAAATATGTCTGAAGAAGTTAGTATTAAAAGTCGGAGTACGGCAATTTTGTTAGCAACCTTTTTAGGTTGGTTAGGTGTTGACCGTTTTTATTTGGGTTACACAGGACTTGGAGTTCTTAAGCTCCTCACTCTGGGTGGGCTTGGAATCTGGGCTATTATCGACGACGTCCTAATTGTTGTGGGAAGCTTGAATGATTCCGATGGAAAGCCCTTGAAGGTGGAACCCATAACAGGCGAGGTTAGCGAAAAAAGCAAAACCACAGCAATTTTGCTTTCCCACTTTCTGGGAAGCTTGGGCGTTGATCGATTTTTCTTAGGATATACAGGGCTTGGAGTGGTCAAACTACTCACACTAGGAGGACTCGGAATCTGGACCCTTATCGACTATATCCTAATCGTTACAGGGAATTTGAATGACTCCGATGGGAAACCCCTTCAATTTACATGATTATATTACGGGGGTGTGGGAAGCGTACTCGCTTTCCACACCTCATCATGGAGAAGGAAAACTGATAACAACAAGGAGGAAGCAAAAATGCAAAGAATCAAAACAACTTTAATTTTGTTGGTTATGGTCAATTT
>DTYX01000084.1 GCA_012961655.1 Candidatus Poribacteria bacterium | reverse complement strand
GTGGTGCAGGTTTCCCAACCTGCATCGCAAGTTGGAAACTTGCGCCACCATTGGCCACCTGAGAAAGTGCAAAAGATTATTTGAAACTCGCTTAAGTAAATTCCAAATAAAGTTTAATAATTAGCCACGAATTTGCACGGATTACCACAGATAAAAGATTAAATTCTCTATTTTTAATCCGCGTCAATCCGTTTAATCTGTATTGATTTGCGTCCTATCCGTTAAAAAATTGCTTTTCTCTACTGCTTTCAAAACATTATCCGCAGAAATCAATTTCATACATTCAAAATCTCTGGCGCAATCGCCGGGATGACACTCCAGACACCCCACATCCCGACTAACGACGATATGCCCTTCGCCCCATGGACTCCATTTTTTATAGCTATCCATCGGATGCTTGCTGCCAAAGATTGCGACAACTGGGACTTTCAACGCCGCAGCAATGTGCATGGTTCCTGTACTGTTGCCGATGAACAGATGACAGCGATTTAATAACGACACCAGTTCTGTTAACTTAATCGGTGGGTCAATTACAATAGAACTGTATTTCATAAGCGACAGCACGTCGTTGATGATCTGAGATTCGCCAGGGCCTCCAATCAAGATAACCTTTGCATTATACTCCTCGATTAGCCGGTCTGCAACCTCGGCAAAGCCTTCCTTTCTCCAGCGAATATAAGGCTGACGCGAACCTGGATGTATGGCGATTATCAGATCTGTATCGTCCAATTTGTGCTTTTTGAAAAATTGAACGACATACTTTTCGCCTTCTTCAGTAATTGAAACGAACAGCTCTTTTTTCTCGTTCATCGGCACTTTTAATGCACGAATCAAATCCAAAGTCGATTCCACTGTATGCTTAATCTGACCTGACCGCGTCTGGTCATTTACAGCAGTGGTAAAGAAAAAACCTGCCTCTTTATGATTATTGCCAATGCGATATTTAGCGCCGCTGAGAAAAGCAATTAACCCCGAAGAGAAATCGGTATTCAAAACAATCGCAAGTTCTGAACGCAAAAGCCGAAGTTGCCCGATAACGCGAATTTTTGCATAGAATGAGAAAGAACGGTCGTATTCTATAAACTGGTCAAGGTTGGGATTGCTGATTACAAGCGGTTTGACGTAAGATCTCGACAACAGCGTTATGCGTGCATTTGGAAAAGCAGACCGAATAGCCGCAAACGCAGGTGTAGTCAAAACCATGTCCCCGATTCGATCAAGCCGAATGAGCAAAATTCGTTTGATATTCTTAGCTGACAAACTATCGGTTGATTGAAATGGTAATAGACATGCTGTACCGATTAAGCCGATTAGGTAGTGGAAATAATCCCGTATTTTTCTGAAATATCTTGTTTTGTATCTATATTTAATCCAGTTTTTGATTGGCATTCTTTTGAGTTACAATCCTAAAAGTTCAACTTTCCACACATCTGCATTTTTCTCGCTACAACATGTAAGGTAATACAAGACTGCAATGCTGGCATTTGACAATCCCGTGCCTTACATCAATCGCTGGATAGTACAATTCATGTCGATAGGCAAATTTTCTACATGAACATAATTGACTTTTGAAGATAAATTTAGAGTTCTATGAACACAGAGGATATTTATTTCGTCGAGTTTTTGTCAATAATCTGACAAATTTTTGAGAAGACTTCTTCTACAGTTATCGTCTCCATACAATTTTTATCGCATTCTGTTTTATAGCAGCCTAAGCAGTCAACAGGCGGCTCAATTATTTCTCCGAGACCGTAGAGATAAAATTCATGTCGGTTGAAAATATTGTTGAGCAAAATGATCTTTTTTTCTAAAGCAATTGCTACGTGCAAAGCCATTGTTACTGCTGTAACCACCAAATCGGTCTGATTAACTACTTCGATAAATTCATTTAATGGAACAACTCCCCAATATTCAGCATTAGATTTACGAGCAATTCGTCTATTTTTATCATCTTCATCTGGGCCTCCGAGCAAAAGCACCGAAAAACCGTTCTCTTTCAATCTGATTGCTAATTTTGTCCATTTATCTTCTGGCCACAATCTTGGCAGCCATCGTTTACCACAACCCGTATTTAGTCCAATAACAGGACTTGCTATGGTTGGCAAATCAGGCTTTAATTTTGGTCTATCTAGGATATACTTCTCACCACTGAATTTGAATCCCGCTATTTCAAAAATTTCCTCAACATAACTTTTACTGTTTTGTCTGCTGACATCATCGAATATTCCAGTGAGCCATTTATTTTCAGCATCGGCATCAACAGGGGCGCATCTTCCCATATTCAATACAAACCCTTTTTTTTGATCTGCTGGAATTAGTTGAGCGAGAGCGCAAGCATCTTTGTCTTTATCCAAATTGTAGATAATATCAAAGCGATTGGCTAACAGATAGACGATATTTTTCATCTCATAGCCATAAATGTTATCGACCAATTGGGGAACAATGTCTGGAAACTCCGTCAACCAATTAATCTCAGCATCTGGATATACTTGCTTTAGTTTTCTTAACAGCGGAGTTGTTCTAATCACATCGCCAACAGCGCCTAATTTAATAACTAATATTCTTTCAGAAATCCTTTCATAGTGCTTACAATCTGCACAATGAAGATTCTCCTTTTTGTGAAATATGCAAGGAATCTCGCCTTTAAAAAAGCGGCAATCAATATTTACATGCATTGAGTTCTCCCACAGAGCACTAGTTGAGAGCTTTCTTATAAGCTTCCAAAGTTTTCCGAGCAACTATCTGCCATGACATATTTTCATCATGCAATTTTTTGCCATTAACAGCAATATATTCCCTCAGTTGTTTGGATTCAATCAATTCACAGATTGCCGATGCGAATTCATCAGCATCATCAGGAGACACTAAAATTATATTCTCTCTATCTATGAATACTGTATCACAACTCTTACCCTTAGTTCCAATAACCGGCAACCTGTGGTCTAAAGCGACCGCCAGAGTTCCTCGACGTGTTGATACGCCATCAACTAATGGTAACAAGTATATGTCTGAGGAAGAAAGATGCTTCGATACATCCTCAGCGCTGAGATATCCTGTCCAGACGATGTCCTTCTCTAATTCATACTGCGCTTGCAATCTCTTGATTTTATTCATATATTTATCGAATCCTTGAAGATTGCCGAGATAGACCATTTTGAATCTGTATCCTCTCTGCTTAACTTTAGCCAAAGCCTTAAAAAGGACACCATAGATTCCATCCGCATATCGAAGTCCGAAAGCTGAAAGTAATGTCATATCTGGTTTCACACCTAAATTATCTCTAATAACCCTGATATCATTTGGCGATATCGGACACACGGGGATATTCGATGGGATATAGATTAAATCAACTTTTTCTTCGTCGGCAAACGATAATTGAATGAGACGTTCTTTTCTTTGTATCGTGCTTATTATGATGCGATTGCTTGCTTTAATCATGGCGTAAGTCTTCAATCGTTGTGTAATCAAGTAATGCAGCTGAGTTTTCCAATACCTTCGGGGCAGATAATGTTCATGTATTGTTGTTATGACTTTGATTC
>DTYX01000083.1 GCA_012961655.1 Candidatus Poribacteria bacterium | reverse complement strand
TTAAGGGTAACTGAAAAGTGAAAGTGTGTTAGATGTAAAAAGCCTATTTATCAATCTCGAGGAGCATCCTACTGGTTTTGGAGATTCCAGGGATTACATCCATAAAAATCTCCACCTCTTCATTATAGGTAATATTTATCAATGTATGGCAATAGTTTTCTGCATTTTTAATAAACGTTTATAACACATAGAAACCGAGTTTTTCCCAAAAATTCGGTTTCTAATTCCGAAAGGAGAAAAATTGTAATGAAAGTCGCAGTTTCAGCTATGGGGACCGACATGAATGCCCAGGTTGACCCCAGATTTGGTAGATGCGCGAATTTTATCATCGTCGATACTGATACGATGGAATTTGAAACGATGCAAAATCCTTACATCACGGCGGGAGGCGGCGCCGGAATTCAGTCAGCCCAATTAGTCGCAAATAAAGGCGCGCAGGCGGTGCTCACGGGAAATTGCGGTCCAAATGCTTTCCAGACGCTATCTGCCGCTGGAGTCCAAGTGATAACAGGCGTCTCTGGAACGGTAAGGTCTGCTGTCGAAAGATACAAGAGCGGTCAATTCCAACCCACGGCTCAAGCCAACGTCCCCGAATATTTTGGCAGAGGCGGAATGCAACAACCCGGTATGGGTATGGGACGTGGCGGCGGCATGGGAATGGGACGAGGCATGGGTAGAGGCATGAGGCGCGGCGGAATGGGCGGAGGACCCCCTTTCTCTCAACCGATGCAACAGCCACCGATGCCGCCACAGCAGCCGATGAACGCATCACAGGAATTACAAATGCTGAAAGAACAAGCGAAAGGCTTGCAACAACAATTGGAGCAAATCAACCAAAGGATTAAACAGTTGGAAGAATAATAAGGCGCCCGTTTTCTCTGAGAAAACGGGTTTCCGGCGAAAGCAACACGTCAAATTCGAGGAGGTGTGGATAAATGCCACGGGGAGATGGAACAGGACCAAGAGGACAAGGACCAGGCACAGGCAGAGGCGCAGGACGCGGACGTAGTACAGGTCGGGGCGCAGGACGTGGTATAGGCAAAGGAATGGGTAGAATGGGCGGCACTCGTCCAGGCGCCGGCCCGGGCGGACAGTGTGTCTGTCCTGCGTGCGGCGCCACAGTCGCGCATCAGGTCGGCATACCTTGTTATAACGTCAGTTGCCCTAAATGCGGCGCGAAAATGGTAAGAGGATAGACTGATTGGTGCGGACTTTGACTCCGTGCCAGCCCGTACCAATCACAACCAAAGATATAAAGGGATTTTTGTATCCAATGTAAGAGAATGAAACTCAATCGCTTTTTGAGGCAGAATGGGAGAAAAATAAAAGGATCTTATGGCATGGGGGATTAAGATGCCAATATATGAATATGAATGCAAATCATGCGGACACATCCAAGAGATTCTTCAGAGAAGCGCAGAAGAACCTTCTCTGAAATGCGCTCATTGCGGCGGCACAGATTTTAAAAAGTTGATTTCCGCGGCTTTTGTATCAACGGGAATATCTGCTAATAAGGGTAAAACTTGCTGTGGCAGAGAGGAGCGTTGTGAAACGCCGCCATGTTCCGTTGATGGCGCATGCAGGCAAGAAGCCGCGGTATAACCGAAATATCCGATTTCGAACTGCGTGAACCACTATTCTCTCAAATCGAGGCGAAGTGGAGGTATCTCAACGACAATGATGCAACTATATCCAGTAGGAGTCGTGAAACAGTGGAATGAGAAGGCTGACTATCCAGGCAATACAATGCAGATTCATATTCACGACGAATTTTCCGCAGGGTTGAAAGGCGTGGAGAATTGTGAGCATCTATGGATACTGTTTTGGATGCACAAGTTATCAGAAGAAGACAGAGAAAAACTACAGGTTCATCCTAGGGGGGATGTAACGAAGGAGAAGAGGGGTGTATTCGCATTGAGAAGTCCAATGCGACCCAACCCGATAGGATTGACCAGGGTTAGGTTGATAAAAAGAGACCGCAACATTTTAATAGTTGAAGGACTGGATGCCTTCGATGAATCGCCGGTTATAGACATTAAACCCGGATAGCTTCTCTCACGGGGTGAATGGAAGGTTGGAAGTATGGGTGGATAACTTCCATTCTTCCAATCATCCATACATTTTTCCATAAACTTTCGTGAGCTTTTCATCGGTTAATTGACATTAAGGATAATAGTCCTTATTTAATTAGTTTTTGAAAGGTAAAAAGATGGCTGCACGAATCCGATTCATCAAATCGCCCACCGATAACACCATCAAACTTCTAACTAAGAGGATGGACATGGAAGAGCGCGAGGCGGTTTTAAGTAAAAAATGGGGCGCGGTTGGACTGATACAAGCTCAATTAGCTGACCTATTTGCGATGGCGGACGCTGCGGTAAAAAACGCAAACGTCCTGGTAATGGAGATAAGAGGCATCTGTCCCCAACACTTCTCAATGATTGCAATATTCGGAGATACCTCTTCTGTTGAGGCGGCGTTGGAAGCGACCCAGAATATAGAATAACCTGTCCTTGAGCCCTTCGCTACGCTCAAGGACAAGATTGTTGAGAGGAGGAAAGACATTGAAGTTTGCTTTAGCTCTTTATGGCAACGAAATATCACCACATTTTGGACATTGTGAAAAATTCCTGATTGTAAATACCAAGGACGGCAAGGAAATCAGCAGAAAAGAGGTTGAAAATCCAGGGCATCAGCCCGGACTGCTGCCCAGACTCTTAGCGGGAGAGGGCATTGAGTGTATTATCGCTGGCGGCATAGGAAGACGCGCACAGATGCTATTTTCTGATTCCGGCGTCGAAGTTATCGCCGGCGCTCAAGGCACACCCGACGCCGTTATCGATGCTTTCCTCGCCGATGAACTAAAGACAGGAGAAAATATCTGCGACCACTAAGGAGTAAGGGATTGAGACAACTTCGTATCTCACCACGTGGGGTGTTTACTATACCACGGGGTAAATCTGAAAATCTGCGGCTCTATAGCTTCACTTATCAAAATGGAAAAAAGTGAAAAGATAGCTGTTTTTGCTATATGTGTAAATTTGGCTCTGTTTGGCATAAAATTCGCGTTTGCCGCGTTGTCGCATAGCATCGCGCTGAAGGCGGAGTCAATCCACTCTCTGTCAGATGTTGTAGCATCGTTGACGGTTTTCGGCGGATTGATGCTCGCCAAACGCAAATCGAAAAAGTTTCCCTACGGGTTGTACAAAGTGGAGAATTTGGTCTCCATCGTCGTCGCCCTGGCGATATTCTTCGCCGGATACGAAATCGTCACGGAAGCTTTAAAAAGCGGAACTGAACACAAACTTGAGAACGTGCCGATAACTCTGATAAGCGTGCTATGCGTCATCGGAATCACTTTCGCATTTTCACGATACGAACTCAAAGTCGGCAAGGAGATTAACTCTCCCAGTCTCATAGCAGACGCGCAGCATATCCGCGTCGATATGTTCGCCGGCGCGGTGGTCTTGGTCGGATTGCTCTCAAACATCGTGGGGTTCAATTTAGACCGCATCGCCGCTTTTATCATAGCGATATTCATTGCCTGGTCCGGAGGCGAGATTTTACTCGACGCCATCCGCGTCTTGTTAGACGCTTCGTTAGATTATGAGACGCTCAGCCAAACGGAAAAGATTATCTTAAACGAACCACAAGTTGCCCAGATAAAAAATCTCATGGGACGAAATTCAGGGCGTTATAAATTTATCGAAGCAGACATCGTTCTGAAAACCCACGATTTTGATAAAGCTCACTTCGTCGCCAATCGAATTGAGGCGAATATCAAGGAAGAGATAAAAAACGTTGACTACGTACTCATCCACTACGAACCCACCCAAAAGGAAAATCTCGTCTATGCCATGCCCATAGAAGACGCCGAAGGACAACATATCTCCAAACACTTCGGCGAAGCTCAATACTTTATTCTCGTTACTGTCAGAGCGAAAGATAAGACATTTGTCAGTCAAGAAATCATCGAAAATCCATTCACGCACATAGAGCGCGGCAAGGGTATTTTGGTAGCCGAATTTTTGATAAAGAGAGCGGTTGACGTGATTATCACGAAAGAGCCGTTTGAAGGAAAGGGACCGGCTTATGTCTTTTCTGACTCGGCTGTAGAAGTGCTGCTCGCGGAAAACGATGAAGTGAAAAAGACGCTGGAAGACACCGGCGTTATCTTTGAAAACACCTGAGTGCGTGGTGCAGGTTTCCCAACCTGCATCGCAAGTTGGAAACT
>DTYX01000082.1 GCA_012961655.1 Candidatus Poribacteria bacterium | reverse complement strand
TTGAGGATGGAATTTGAAGAAAATGACCTGGCGACTTTTTATTTCTGCGGTATTCCGACGTTGGGCAAAAAACCGACGGATACGGAATCATGGGTGTTGCCAGCATTCTTAGGGTTATTGTTGCCGATTGTCTTCAACGCCAAAGTTGTCGTTACGGAATCCCCAATCCCACTCTATTCCAGCGGCAAGGAGTGGCGCGAGACGGTAATTCTGGACGCCCCACATAGCTTTGTCACTCATATCCTTTCCACAGACAAACTGCGCATCGACCAAATCCACCCGGCATTGAAGCGAACAGCCAGTTTGTATGACGTGAACATCGATGTTTTTCAGGAAAAAACTGACCCAGGTTGGAATCATCTGAACGAAGTCGCAAGAGATGTGGATACTGACGCATTTTACGTCTTCCATTACTTCGCAGCATTGCAGCGCAAGAAAAAGTGGGACAACTTTCCCAAACCCAAGGAGAGGGAATTATCCATCCCCCGTCGTTATTTAAAAACTTATGAATATGTAGGAGGTGCGAACATGAGTCTCATCGAAGGCGTCGCCGAACGGTGTTTTGCTTTTTATGGTCCAAGCGGATTTGTAACGCACGCCATTTTAAGAGCAGTTACGCTCATCGAGGATGTGATTATCAACAGCGACCCAAAAATCTCCGCGGATGATTTAAAATACGAAGCGCGCGGTGAGCTAAGCAATCTGATGGAACGAATCGGCAGAGACGCCGCTCAAGGCTATCGACGGTTGCCACTCAAAGATGGCGTCGAAGCCGAAGCAATTCGCGAATTTGTTGAATATTTTTACAACGAAGTTTTTCTCAACTACTGTGAAGGCGAACGGGCGATTCTCAGAGATAGAAAGAATCGCTTCAACGCCGGCATTACTGCGTGGTATCACGAAAACTGGCGGAAATTTACCCGCCAAAAAGAAGACTAAAACAGTAGCCGAATTCGCCAGAATTCGGGAAAATGTTGCCCGAACTCTCGCGAGTTCAGCTACAAGGAGGCTTAAGATGTCAGCAATTGAAATTCCCGAAACTATCGTAAAAAAAGAATTATTCTTAGAGCGCATTCCCAAAGCCCCGCAAGGGCGCTATGCCCATCTTGTGATTGTCAGAGAAACAGAATCCTTTCCCATCTTTCAAACGGATGGCTCGCTCAACATTGCCAAAGTACGGGCAGGGCTGAAGGAAGAACATCGCAACAATCTGACCCGTCTGGCGATGTTCAAACGCAAACAGAGTTCGCCGGAACGCCTGACAGGACGCGAACTCCTGCGCCGTTTTGGCATCACGCAAAACGAGAACAAAGATGGTGAAGCATATTGTGATTACAATGAACAATTTTGCCAGCAATGCCCGGATTGCGTCTATTACGGCTTTGCCATCGGAGAAGCGGGTTCAGAAAAATCGAAGGTATACGTGGACACGGCGTTTTCCATCACAGGCTACGATGAATCACACCGCCAATTCTCATTTAACGCCCTCTTTGAAAAGGGAAATATGAGCCAGCAGGGTGAAGTCCGCTCTAGCTTTGGTGAACAGGACCACATCATCCCGCAAGTGTTTTTCCCAAGTGTTGTAACCATCAAGGACGCAACGGTAAACAGTTTCGTCTATGTGATGAACAATGTTATCCGTACCAAACGCTATGGCGCGCAAAACACCCGCACAGGCAAAATGGAAAATCACGTCGTCGGCTTGGTCTTCGCCGATGGTGAAATATTCTCCAACCTCAAGCTAACTCAGTCGGTTTACGATTACATGGCGGAACAAGGACGGCTTGAGGAAACTCCGCTCGACCGGTCCGACGTTTTGAAAGCCGTCAAAGACGCAATTTCGCCGTTGTTAGCTGATGATGGTGTCAGTTCTCAAATTGTGACTGACGAACCTCTGCTTGAATTGGTCAATACGGTGAAATCTGTAACAACGGACGAAACAAAATTAGCAGCTTTTCTCAAAGAAGCTAGCGATGAAGCGAAGGAATATTCGCAAAGGGTTATTCAAAAACTGAAACCGAGCAAGAAGAGCTAATGGAGGAACACGATGTTGGTCACAAAATATCAATTGACATTACACGATTCTCTGTTCTATTCGACCCGGGAGATGGGGCGGTTGTATGAAACGGAGAAGTACATTCACAACTGGGCTTTGACTTATGCTTTGGGGCTGGTACAAAAGGACTATTTTTGCTCTTCCAGCGTTCCCACTTACAAGGAAGACCTGACTCCGCTGAACCAGGCGGGCGTCTACGTAACGCCCGCCAAACCAATTCGCTACGAGTATACACTGAACACCTTCAAGCTGGCGGATAACAAATATCGAGCTATCATGAGCCACGAGATGAAGCGACAATTGGGAATTCGAATCACTAATAAACCCTCTTATGGAAGAGCGAAAGAGATAGCGGCGGAAAGTGAGTTCGAATTCTATGTCATAGGAAAAACAATCGAAGCATTGCCCAAATGGATTCGTTTGGGACTATGGATGAGCAAAGCTCGAGTTGAGCAGGTGGGGGTTTCATTTGACCTTCAGCCACAACACGGAAGTTTTACATGTCCCCATCCGCTGAATCCCTTAGACTTATCCTCACGCCCTGAATTGTATGACCTGATTTCCATGCCGCCGGTAAGCCTTGCGCGCAATGCTGTGCTACGAGGAAAATATGTAAAGGTGGGGGAAATATCTCTTCCTGCCGATATGCGATACTTTGGCGCAAGCTGAAAATCAGAGAATCAAGAATCACAAACTACATATTAGTACTACAACGAGACTTTGCGTCCGTGCCGAGAACCGTAAGACCAGCGAATGCGCCAGTTGAGCCGAAGGCCCCGATGAGGCTATTGTAGCCGCCATTCCCATCTGACGCCAATGAATTGGCTAACTACAAACCGGAAGTCTCGTTGTAATATTAGTATACTATAGGAGAAAAAACCATGCCAATCAGCACAGTCATAAAACTATTTCCCGAAAAGGATGTCTTTTTACCGCCGACGATGGGTCAGTATGCGCATGCGGTGTTCTTTGAGATTTTGAAGCATTCTGACACGGAAAAAGCTGAAAAAATACACAAGTCGAACGTCAAACCTTTTACTACCTCGCCGTTGCAGGGGAAGTTTGAGAAACGCGGAAAAGAGATTTTGATAAAGGAAGGCACACCATGCTGGATGCGATATACGCTTTTAGACGATTTGCTGTTCCCCGTTTTTGCTCGATACTTCCTGGATACGCCGCAACCGACGATTAGGCTAAAACACGGAGTGTTTCAATTAACCCAGTTGATTACCAGCGCGGAGCCAGAGGAGACAAAGTGGAGCGGACATGCGACTTATGAAGAGTTGATGGAAAGTGCGAAAATGTATACAACTATTGATGTCCGATTTTATTCGCCTACGACGTTTCGGGAACGGCCTAAAAACGGTGGAAAACCGAGAAATTTCCCTGGAATAGACGTGATGCGCTGTTATCAGAGTTGGGTAAAAAAGTGGAATACATTTGCGCAGATGGCGCCACAGAGGGGCGCCCCTACAATTGACAAGGATAAATTACTGCTGTTCGTTTGGAATCACGGCGGACTCACGCGTATTGAAACCAAAAGTCGCATGATGGATTTTGGCGGACACAAACAGGTTGGCTTTGTCGGCAGGGGACAGTGGCAGTTCCGGGAGGATTGGGGCTTTGACCCAGAAGATGACGAGATGGATTATCTGACCGAAGACGCTGACTGGGCTACGCCGGAGCCATCGCCATATCCTCCGCTGGTTCCAGGTCCGATGGACGATGGGATGTTGAAACAGGTAAATGTCCTGGCGGATTTCGCATTTTACTGCGGAACGGGATACAAAGTAACGATGGGTATGGGACAAACCAGGCGGCTGCAATAATCAACATTGACGCCGTTTTCCCTTGAAATATAGCTCTCACAAATTGGAAGGCTCAATAACTCTAACCGGTGTACGGGAGAAGTGGGCT
>DTYX01000081.1 GCA_012961655.1 Candidatus Poribacteria bacterium | reverse complement strand
GGGCCAATTATCATTGGTCAAGCGTGTGAGTTTGACTATTCAGGCACTCAAGCCTGCAAAGCCCTGCGTGAGGAAGGATATAAGATTATTTTAGTCAACAGCAATCCAGCGACAATCATGACTGACCCCGAAATTGCAGACAGGACGTATATCGAACCGATTACGCCCGAGGTTGTCGAGCAGATTATAGAAAAAGAGCGGCCGGATGCGTTGTTGCCGACTTTGGGAGGGCAGACGGGGTTGAACATCTCAGTCGCTGTCGCGGAGAGCGGCGTGTTGGACAGATACGGCGTCGAGTTGATTGGCGCGCAATTACCGGCTATCAAAAAAGCCGAAGATCGAGAATATTTCAAGGCTTCCATGCAACGCATTAACCTGGAAGTGCCTAAAAGCGCGTTAGCTTACAGCATGGCAGATGCATTGGCTGCCATTGAACAAATCGGATTGCCCGTCATTATCCGCCCTGCATATACATTGGGAGGAACGGGTGGAGGCGTAGCAAATACAAAAGAGGAATTCATGGCGGCGGCGGAACGCGGCTTGCGGCTCAGCCCGATTGGAGAAATTCTCATCGAGGAATCGGTCATCGGCTGGAAGGAGTTTGAGCTGGAGGTGATGCGCGATAAGGCTGATAACGTCGTCATCATCTGTTCCATCGAAAATTTCGACCCGATGGGCGTGCATACGGGCGACAGCATCACGGTCGCCCCGGCTCAGACGCTATCGGATAAGGAATATCAACTGATGCGGGATTCTGCTATCAAAATCATCCGCGAAATTGGAGTGGATACGGGCGGGTCGAATATACAGTTTGCGGCCAACCCCAAAACGGGCAAACAGGTTGTAATCGAGATGAATCCCCGCGTCTCGCGCAGTTCCGCGTTAGCTTCAAAAGCGACAGGATTTCCTATCGCCAAGATAGCGGCGAAACTCGCCATCGGCTTGACACTCGATGAAATCGAAAATGACATCACACGCGAAACTCCCGCCTCTTTTGAACCTACCATCGACTATGTCGTCGTCAAAATCCCTCGCTGGGCTTTTGAAAAATTTGAAGGCGCAGACCAAACTTTGACCACGCAGATGAAATCAGTCGGAGAAGCGATGTCCATCGGGCGCACCTTTAAAGAGGCTTTTCAAAAGGGATTGCGCTCGTTGGAGACAGGTTGGTGCGGTTTGGA
This sequence comes from Candidatus Poribacteria bacterium, assembly GCA_012961655.1. Taxonomy (GTDB): domain Bacteria; phylum Poribacteria; class WGA-4E; order DTYX01; family DTYX01; genus DTYX01. Next base: position 2,310 of record DTYX01000081.1, on the reverse strand, counting down.
TAACCATCCCGGAATTCGGAATTCGGAATTCGGAATGCGGAATGACGATTTGATTCAAAAGCTGATTGTTCCCAATGTAGAAAGAGTTTTTTATATCAAATATGCAATGAGAAACGGCATGGATATAGACGAATTGTATGAATACACAAAAATCGATCATTTTTTTTTGTACAATATCAAGGAAATCGTGGAGATGGAAAATCGAATTCGGAATTCGGAATTCGGAATGCGGAATTCGGAATTGCTGCGTGAGGCGAAACGCTACGGTTTTTCTGATAGGCAAATTGCTGAATTGTGGAATATGACAGAAGAGGACGTGCGTAAATTGCGGAAAAGTTTCGGCATCGAAGCGACGTTCAAAACGGTGGACACCTGCGCCGCGGAATTTGAAGCTGAGACACCGTATTACTATTCAACTTATGAGTGGGAAGATGAAGTCCTTCAAAGCAAAAGGCGAAAGATTATGATTTTAGGCGGCGGACCGAACCGCATTGGTCAAGGGATTGAGTTCGATTACTGTTGTGTGCATGCCGTCTTAGGTTTGAAAGAAGATGGATATGAGACGATAATGGTCAACAGCAATCCAGAAACGGTTAGCACGGATTACGATACAGCTGATAGATTGTATTTTGAGCCGCTCACGCTGGAAAATGTTTTGGATATTATAGACAAAGAGAAACCTGATGGCGTTATCGTCCAATTCGGCGGGCAGACGCCTCTCAATTTAGCCGTGCCGTTGAAAGAAGCGGGCGTCAATATTATCGGCACAAGCCCTGACGACATCGACCGCGCTGAGGATAGGAAAAGATTTCGCCAGGCGCTTTTTGAAGTCAAATTACAACAACCCCAAAGCGACACCGCTACTTCAATCGAAGAGGCAAAAGGGGTTGCTCAACGACTGGGCTATCCTGTAATGATACGTCCTTCTTATGTTTTGGGCGGACGCGCTATGGAAATCGTCTACGATGAAGAGGACTTGGATGGTTACATGAGATTCGCTGTCGAGGCGTCTGAGGAACATCCCGTGCTGGTCGATAAATATTTAGATGACGCTATCGAGATAGACGTGGACGCAATTTCCGATGGGAAGCATGTCGTTGTCGGCGGAATAATGGAACACATCGAAGAAGCGGGCATCCATTCTGGGGATAGCGCGTGTGTGTTGCCTCCTTACAGTCTCAGCGATGAACAGCTCGATGAATTGAGACAATACACTTATGCTCTCGCAAAAGAATTGAATGTCGTGGGGCTGATGAACATCCAATATGCCATAAAAGGCGATGATATCTACGTTTTGGAGGTTAATCCGCGCGCCTCGCGGACGGCGCCGTTTGTGAGCAAAGCAATTGGCGTGCCGTTAGCAAAATTAGCAGCGAGGATTATGGCCGGTAAAACACTTGCGGAATTGGGATTTACAAAAGAAATCGAGCCCGATTATTTCTCCGTCAAAAAACCCGTGTTTCCATTTGATAGATTCCCTGGAGCCGACCCATTACTGGGGCCGGAGATGCGGTCTACAGGCGAAGTTATGGGCATCGATGAGGAATTTGGCGTGGCATTTGCAAAAGCGCGGGCGGCAACCGGGCAAAGTCTACCCACTAAAGGCAAAGTGTTCATTAGTGTCAGAGACAAAGACAAACGGTCAATTGTATTTATTGCTCGGACTTTGTATAACATGGGCTTTGAGTTGATTGCAACGCACGGAACATATAAAATTCTGAAGCGATACGGAATGGGCGGCACACTCGTCTACCGCATCGGCCAAGGATATCCAACCATCCACGATTATGTCAAGAAAAACGCTATAGACCTTATCATCAACACCCCCACAGGACGGGAACATAAAGCTAACGAACGGCTCATCCGTGAGATGGCTTTAGCATATAACATCCCGCTCATCACAACCATTTCAGGCGCCGCCGCTGCCGTCAACGGAATCGATGCTATGCGCAACCGACAAATTACCGTAAGACCGCTGCAGGAGTATTATGAAAATCCAACGGTGCTTACCATCTAATACTTTGTTTATAACGTAAATGGCAAAACGTTTGCCTTCTTTGCCAAACCAAAGTAATAAATGGTGACCACCCGCTTCAAAATGGAGATTATATCATGGCAAGAATTATCTTAGTTCGTCATGGTGAGACCGATTGGAATAGACAAGAGTGTTGGAACCTCATTATACGCTCTAAAAAACTGCCCTCCTCTAATACACTCATCTTTTTCTAAAACCTTTCTAAAGTACTCCAAACTAAGAGAATAAACAATCATTAACGATAAAACCAGAAGTTTAGCTATCATCCATGCTTG
>DTYX01000080.1 GCA_012961655.1 Candidatus Poribacteria bacterium | reverse complement strand
TTGAGAATCTCTGAAAATTCTCAAAAATTTCATTGACATTTAGATAAATTTTTGTTATACTTTAAATCCATTATTCAGTATTTATAATTAGTTGCCGGGTCGTCTAGTGGTAGGACGCATGGCTCTGGACCATGTTGCGAGGGTTCGAATCCTTCCCCGGCAGCCAGCTTATACAGCAATGTTGGCGCTATCGTCTAGGGGTTAGGACAGGTGGTTCTCAGCCATCAAGCCGGGGTTCGATTCCCCGTAGCGTCATTAAAAAACCCTTATATCATCCGCTTGGTATAAGGGTTTTTGTTTAATCCGTAGTCACACAAGATTTAAAGCACTTCTCCATGTCGTTGTCAACTTATCACCAGGTGGGCCGATTTTTATTGACAGTTGAATCGTATCTATAATATAATCCTATATCCGAATGCGTTATGGTTTTATTTTACGAGCAATATAGCCCTTCGCAAGTTAATTTTCCCCGTATACAAAGCTTTTCCAGTGATTGCGCCGACAACGCCTACAGATTCTAAGGATTTAAGAGCTTGAATGTCAGTCAATGATGAAATACCACCTGCGGCAATAATATCAACATCCACGGATTCCGCGATGGCTTTAATTGATTTCAGATTAGGTCCCGTAAGCATGCCATCTTGTTTAATATCCGTGTAGATGATAGTTTTGACTCCCAGGGATTCCATTTCCTGGGCGAATTCTATGGCAGGTTTGGCAGAGATGTCTAACCAGCCTTCTGTTGCGACCATGCCGTCTTTTGCATCTATGCCCACGGCAATGCGTTCGTCGTATTTAAAACAGACTTCTTTGACTAAAGCGGGATTCTTGAGTGCTGCTGTGCCGAGGATAGCTCGCCAAACCCCAAGCGCTAAAATCTGTTCCAATCGTTCCATATCTCTGATGCCCCCGCCTAATTGAGCGGGGATATCGATGGCTTCGACGATTTTTTCTATTACTGCAAGATTTTTAGGAGTACCCTCAAAAGCGCCGTCTAAATCAACTAAATGCAACAATTCAGCGCCTTCGCTTTGCCAGCGCAACGCCATCGCGACCGGGTCATCTGAGAACACAGTTTCATCCTCCAGCCGACCTTGCAATAAACGGACACATTTGCCGTCGCGTAAATCAATGGCAGGAATAACTAACATCTGAATTGCCTCCTGAAGTAATTGGGAAGTGAAAAAATGTTTGACGATAAAAATTTGCGTAATTATTGCCACAAGAATAAATGGATAAAATTTCTCTATCTATTTGGTTCTTATGCCACTGGGAAATTCAACCCGATGAGTGATATCGACATCGCTGTGATGGTAGATAAATTGAACTCTGATGAGGAATGCATCAAATTTTTACTACGATTGAATACAGATTTTTCCAACATTCTACAGCGTGATGATATTGATGTGGTGATTCTAAATAACGCCCCATTAACGTTACGATATCGGATATTAGAGACAGGCAAACTGCTTTTTTGCCGAGATAAGAAACTTAGAGTTCGGTTTACTTATGAAACGGTTCGAGATTATCTGGATTTTGAACCACTATTAAAAGTCCATAAAAAAGCGCTCTTGAGCATTGCAAAGGAGGGACGACTTGGCATCCCTGGAAGACGTTATCTCTCAACGTTTTGAAGCTCTGAATACAGCGATCGAACATTTAGAGGAACTGAAACAAGAGCAGATATCTTTATCCGAGTTTTTACAAAATTGGCGCATTCAGTCAATGGTTTTGCATAATCTACAGATAGCGATTCAGGCTGTTATTGACATTGGTAATGCTATCATAGCTGAAAGAGGATATTGTATTCCAGAAAATAATAGAACTATAATCGAAATTTTGGGTGAATATGAAATTCTTCCAGAGAGTTTTTGTGAAAGAATTTCCGGTATGGTCGGATTTCGTAACATTATAGTTCATGAATATACCAGTATTAATCTACAAATCGTCTACCATCTCTGGCAAGAGAGCATGTCAGATTTTCGAGAATATGCGCGATATATTGCGTCTTTTGTTGCTGAACAAATTTAATAGCGAAAGGATATTTCAATGCGTCCTATAATTGGTGTAACCTGCGGCTCAGATGTCAGCGCCAGCAATACCGGCGGTCGGGTCTACAGAAAAAATACCGTCGGCTCTGACTACATTAGCGCAATAGAACATGCCGGCGGCGCTCCTGTTGTTTTGCCGATAGTTGAAGATGAAGAATGTATTTCCGGTTTCATAGATATAATAGATGGGCTGTTGCTTTCAGGCGGCGGCGATATAGACCCTTCTTTTTTCAATGAGGAGCCGATTTCCGCCCTCGGAAGCATTGACCCCAACAGAGATTCAGTCGAGATGTTGCTTTCAAAAGCAGCGCTCGAGCAAGATTTGCCGGTATTAGCTATTTGCCGCGGAATACAAGTTCTCAATGTCGCGGCGGGCGGCACACTTTATCAGGATATATCACAACACTCAAAAGAAACTCTGAAACATCGTCAAAGCGCGCCGGGTTGGCATGCTTCTCATACAATTCAGATGGAACCTGGCAGCCTGATTTCTGAGATATTCGGTAAGCGAACAGGTAGAGTAAATTCTTTTCATCATCAAGCAGTTCGCGACGCCGCTGATGGATTTTATGTATCCGCTCGCTCTAACGACGGAATTATTGAAGCGATAGAGAGTCGGGAATATCGCTTCATGCTCGGCGTCCAATTCCATCCCGAAATGATGTTTCAGCATCACCCAGAAGCGGCGAATATTTTCGCTGCTTTCGTGAAAGCGTGTCAGCGTTTGTAGATTGTAATGTAAACATATTTCTGATAAGGGATGGTTTAATCTGTTGGGATTAAAAATACATTGTTTCGTCAGTGATGAATGAAACACTCGTCGCCTTATGTCAAATTATCAGAGTTTCACGTTTCACGTTTGAGGAGATACAGATGAAAAAGATTAGCATAATCGGCGCTGGAAGCGTCGGCGCAACAGCGGCTTTTATCATAGCCAATAAAGAGCTAAGCGATGTCGTGATGGTAGATATTATCCCCGATATGCCTCAAGGCAAGGGATTAGATATGGCGGAGGCATCTCCCGTCCAGCGGTATGATTCACAAATCACAGGTACGAATGACTATGCCGATATCGCTGATTCCGATGTCGTTATCGTGACCTCTGGACTTCCCCGCAAGCCGGGGATGTCTAGGGAAGACCTATTGCAAAAAAACGCCGAAATCGTCGGCAGCGTTACGGAACAGATAGCCAAATATGCGCCCAATGCGATTATCATTTTGGTCACAAATCCGTTAGATATCATGACCTATCACGCGTGGAAAGTATCGGGCTTTCCGGCGAATCGAGTTATGGGGCAGGCGGGAATCTTGGATTCAGCTAGATTTCGGTACTTTATCGCAGAAGCATTGAACGTATCCATCGAAGATATTTCCGCGATGGTTCTGGGTGGACATGGGGATACAATGGTCCCTCTGCCGCGTTATACCACCGTCGCGGGAATTCCCATTATCGAATTGATGTCGGAGGAAACTATATCCCAGTTGTCGGAACGTACCAGAAACGGCGGCGGTGAGATTGTAAATTTACTGAAAACGGGCAGCGCGTTTTATGCGCCTGGGGCGGCAGTTGCTCAAATGGTGGAAGCGATTATCAAAGACAAAAAACGCATTTTACCCTGTTCAGCGTATCTCACCGGACAGTATGGCATCAAAGACATCTACATTGGCGTCCCCGTAA
>DTYX01000079.1 GCA_012961655.1 Candidatus Poribacteria bacterium | reverse complement strand
GAATCTATGCATAATTATGCACACCCTTCAAGGTAAGTATTGAAACAAGATTTTCCAAATTATTTCGTGCGGTGAGTATACATAGGATTGGAGAATACACTGATGGCACGAACATATCCCTTACAAAAGACACGCAACATAGGTATCATGGCTCACATCGACGCAGGGAAAACGACCGTTACGGAGCGAATTCTTTTTTATACGGGCAAGAAGCACAAACTCGGCGAAGTCGATGAAGGCACTGCCGACATGGATTGGATGGAACAGGAGCGCGAGCGCGGTATCACGATTACTTCCGCTGCCACGACCTGTTATTGGAATGACCATTGTATCAACATCATAGATACGCCGGGGCATGTTGATTTTACCGCGGAGGTGGAGCGTTCTCTGCGGGTGCTCGATGGCGTAATCGTCGTATTTTGCGCTGTCGGCGGGGTTGAACCACAGTCAGAAACTGTTTGGCATCAGGCGGATAGGTACAAAATCCCTCGCATCGCCTTCGTCAATAAAATGGACAGAATCGGTGCGAATTTTTATCGCGTAATCGAAATGATGGCAGAGCACCTGGGCGCTAAAGCAATTCCGATTCAATTGCCGATTGGACTGGAAGATACGTTCAACGGCGTCGTTGACCTCATAGAACAGAAAGCGCTTTATTGGGAAGGAGAGGACCTGGGGCAGACATATTATCAAGCTGAAATACCGGATGATATGCTTGACGAGGTGGAAAGTTATCGCGAGGAACTATTGGAAGCCATAGCAGCCGAGGACGAGGCGTTGTTGGAAAAATACTTGGAAGGCGAAAAGATCGCCCAATTAGATATCTATAGGGCTTTGCGAACTGCCACGCTCAACGGTATCGTAGCCCCGGTGCTGTGCGGAGCGGCGTTAAAGAACATGGGCGTCCAACGGCTTTTGGATGCTATCGTGGCATATCTTCCTGCCCCAGTTGATGTTCCGCCAATTGTTGGCATTGTTCCCAAAACGGAAATGGAAGAGACGCGTGAACCGAAGGATGATGCTCCATTCGCCGCTCTGGCGTTCAAAGTCGCAAGCGACCCGAATGTGGATAAGCTCGTGTTTACACGCATCTACTCCGGTACTCTGAAGAGAGGCGAAGTGGTATACAATCCGACCAAATCGATTCGTGAGCGGGTGACGCGCATTTTTCAGATGCATGCTAACAAACGTCGGACGCAAAATGAAGCATACTCCGGGGATATCGTCGCGCTGGTTGGGCTGAAAGAGACAAGCACCGGCGATACATTGACGGACATTGACCATCCGATAATCTTGGAAGCGATGAAATTTCCCCAACCGGTGATTTTTGTCGCAATCGAACCTCGTTCCGAAAGTGAACGAGATAAACTGGAAGAAGCCCTGAGAATCCTCATGAACGAAGACCCCACATTTACCGTCGAAACTGACGAAGACTCTGGACAGCAAATAATCTACGGCATGGGAGAGTTGCATCTGGAAATCCTCATCGACCGTATGACCAGGGAATTTAAAGTCAACGCGCGGGTGAGCAAACCGCATGTGTCATACAAAGAGACAATTCGGAAATCGGGAACAGCCCAAGGCAAATACGTGCGCAAGACCGATGAAGTCAGTCTCTATGGGGATGTCATTCTCAAGTTAGAGCCCCTGTCAAGAAGGGAGCATTTTGGCGCGGACGGAGATGAAGGATTCCAGTTTGTCAACCTCGCTAAAGAGGAAGATGTCCCAGCTAAGTACGTCCCCGCTGTCAAACGCGGCATCATCGGAGCCATGGCAAACGGGGTATTGGGCGGATATCAGATGCAGAATATTAAAGCGACGTTAATCGGCGGCTCCTATCATGAAACCGATTCGTCCGAAGTCGCATTCGAAGCGGCGGCTTCCATTGCCTTCGAGAAAGCGGCTAAAGAATGTGAACCAGTTCTTTTAGAACCTATCATGAAAGCGCAGGTTATCATTTCGCGTGAACACCTTGGCAATGTCATTGGCGACCTCAATTCACGCCGCGCCCAAATCCATCGTGTCGAATCCAGAGGGGCGATGGAAGCGATAGATATCGAAGTGCCGCTTGCGGAGATGTTCAAATATGCCACCGACCTTCGTTCAATGACACAGGGGCGAGGGATGTATACTATGGAGTTCGCACGCTATGACGAAGTCCCCGACAATGTACGCGATAAAGTGCTTGATAAAAGGTGGATGTATTAATGACTTTGAAAACTGGTGAGTTGTGAATAGTTGTGAATAGTTGAAGCAT
>DTYX01000078.1 GCA_012961655.1 Candidatus Poribacteria bacterium | reverse complement strand
TGGGGCAAGGATTCCAATGAAACGGATGATATGCTCAAAGCTGAATATGGTTCGGATGTCCGCCTCACTTGTATTGGCCCTGCTGGTGAAAAGCTATCATTGATATCATGTGTGATGAACGATAAGGGGCGTGCGGCTGGCCGGTCTGGAGTAGGGGCGGTGATGGGCTCAAAGAAACTTAAAGCAATCGTGGCGAAAGGAAAATTGCAAGTTCCCATAGCCGACCGAGATAAAACCAACGAATTGCGGCGGAAATATATCAGAGAAATGGAGGGATTTGGGCCGGCCTTACAACAATACGGCACATCGGGTATCACCGCCGATTCCGCGATGAGCGGCGATTCGCCTGTGAAGAATTGGGCGGGCGCAGGCCCGACAGATTTTCCCAATGCCAAGGCAATTAGCGATGATGCCGTGATTGCCCTTGAAGAGCGAAAATTCGCATGCTGGCGTTGTCCTATCGCTTGCGGCGGACACATGAAGGCGACAACTGGTCCCTTTGCCGTGCCAGCGGGTGTCCATAAACCTGAATACGAAACGCTCTGCACTTTTGGGACACTGTGTCTTAACGATAACCTTGAATCTATCATCAAAGCCAACGATATCTGCAATCGTTCCGGTCTGGATACGATTTCAGCGGGATGTGTCATCGCCTTTGCGATTGAATGCTATGAAAATGGCATCCTCACAAAAGAGGATACTGATGGCATCGAATTGAAATGGGGAGATGCCGAAGGTATCATTGCCATGACTGAAAAGGTTGCGAAACGTGAGGGATTGGGAGATATTTTGGCGGATGGCGTTAAAGTAGCATCTGAGAAAATCGGCAAAGGCTCTGAGGAGTATGCCATCCACATCGGAGGAGAGGAAGTACCGATGCACGACCCAAAATTCACTCCAGGGCTTGCTCCGACTTATCAACTCGACGCCACACCTGGACGCCATACGCAAGGTGGCGAGCTTATTGCGCCACCTTCCGGAGTGGAACTCGGAGAACATGAGCTGACAGTGTACACCGGCAGAGCCGAAGACCAGAAGAAACTGGTCGACCTGATGCACGTGGTCAACGCCGCTGGAATCTGCATGTTCGGGCATATCTCATTCAATGCCAATTCTATCCCAGAGTTCCTCAGTTCTGTAACCGGATGGGACATGACTATGGACGATGTTATGTTGCTAGGTGAACGGATCGGAGTTATCCGTCATCTATTCAATCTCCGAGAGGGCATCAATCCGCTAAAAACGAAAGTCCCAGGTCGAGTCCTTGGGATACCTGCGCTCAAAGCCGGAAATATGAAGGGTATCACCGTTGACGCCGATACTTTCATCAAAGAGTATCTGGAGTTGGTGGACTGGGATGCAGAGACTGCTCGGCCAAGCGAAGAACGACTGAAGATGTTGGGATTGGATGATTTGGATTAACGGACGTTGAGAGAATACGCTAAGAGGATGGCTAAGAGGCAGCCAGCCCTTTAGCCATTCTGTTCTAATGTTACCTTTCTGTAATTCAACATTGGATAATATATGGAGGAATATAAGTTGTCAAGTCGCTTGATAGAAATATTTGAAGGTGAAGGACTTGCGGATAGAATCAAAAAGCGTTTGCCTTATTTGTTTCAAATTGCGGAGATAGAAAGCTCAAGAGCCGGAAGAATTGGAATGGAAGTTGGTTCTCTTCGTGAGCGGATATTAGCTGCTTTGCTAATCCATAAATTCGGCGAAGGAAATGTAGATACAGAAATCCCTATCACGGAGTCAGAGGTTGATGTAATACTATTTGGGCAACCTATATCTATTAAGACAAAAACAGGTAAGGGATTTAGTGGAGTTAAACTTATATGGACAGTTGATGCCCAAAAAGCAAAAGAATTCCGTGAGAATTATTTCCCTTGTTGTGATATTCTATTTGTTCGAATTGATTGGAATTCTATGGGAGGATTTTATTACATACCTTTGGAAGTTCAAAGGAAGCTTTTTGGCAGGATGGATAGAGAAAAGTACATTAAACTTCCTAAACCAGGGACAAATCCAAGAGGTGTTGAAATCACTAAAGAAGCCTTGTCACTTTTGGTGGAGGACGAAGAGACAAGAGTTATTGAAATATACTGGAATCGATCAGAAATAGATTACAGCCCATACGAGAGATGGGTTGATTATTGGAATGAGGAATGAAAGATGAAATCTAACCGAAGAAAAGGTACTCAAACAAGTTCGTTTGGAGTGCCCGGAAGAATAGGGCATGATTCCACGACGTTCTATGCAAGTAGGCTGTATGAAGGTTTACCTAAGGAGAAAAAGGTCAAATACGTAGAAAATCCTGTTCCTGTGCAATTTATAGATAAAATTTTTTGTAAATCAAGTGGGAATATGGAGGAATTGCCAGATAATAGCATTCATCTGATGATCACCTCTCCCCCTTATAACGTCGGAAAGGACTATGACGAAAACCTGACGCTTGAGGAATATCGTGCTTTTTTGAAGAGAGTATGGA
>DTYX01000077.1 GCA_012961655.1 Candidatus Poribacteria bacterium | reverse complement strand
GTACAAATTCCCCATGAAAAAATTCGTTGTAGCGGCGTGCCTCCGTGCCGCCACTTCTGTTTCAATGGCAAGATGGCAAGGGGGCAAGACTTGCGTTACAGGATACAAATTGGTTGAAATGATGATGGAAAATTGGTAAAATTACTAATAGTTGATTTTCGCAATTGGCAGTGGAAGCCGACAATTTTAATTAAAAGTTAGAGACTATTATGCGGCGAACCATAGTGGTGAGGAGATGAGTATTACTTGGTGGAACGCGGTAGATTATATTGGTGTAGACACATACTATCCTCTTTCCTCAGTACGTATAATTCTCCTTGGCTTTCGGGGATATTTTGGTGGGCTTGGAGTACTGACCCGCTTGAAGGTGGATTTCGTGATGATGGATATACGCTGTATCGTAAGCCCGCTGAGAAAATCCTGCGCTTATGGTACAATAAGCAAAAATGAATATTTTAATTTTCAGTTTCAGTTTCATCGGTGACGCGGTGTTGTCCACTGTTGTCATTCAACCCCTAAGGAGACGATTTCCAGGAGCACATTTGACTTTTCTCGTTGGATCGACAGCGAAAGGCGCGCTGGAAGGCGATTTACAGATTGATGACGTGTTAGTGTACGACAATCGTGGGATACACTCAGGAATTTCGGGTAAATACAGACTTATTAAATCGCTGCGTCGCGAGAGATTCGATTTGGTAATTGATTTGAGGGACAGTTTCTGGTCGAAATTCGTCGGGGCTAAACGTTGGTGTGTTGCTCGAGGAAGGAATTTGCATGCCGTCACACGCTACCTTGACACGCTCAAGCGACATGGCGTGGAAACTTCAGCCGAAATTCTTGGTTTTGCCGCTGAACCTCGGCTAACTCTTTCCATGTCTGAAAAGAATTTCGCCGATGATTTTCTAGCGGAACATGGTGTTGCTTCCAATGAACTCCTCGTCGGAATCCATCCAGGAGGCAATTGGATTTACAAACTCTGGCCGGCTGAAAATTTTGCTAAAATCGGTGATATTTTAATTGCCAATTTTCACGCCCGAATTTTACTGTTTGCTGGGCCAGATGAACAGGTACTTCAGGAGAAAGTAGCGGCAGTGATGAAATATCAACCAATCATTGTCTGTGAAACTTCATTGCGTCGCGTTGCGTCACTTATCAATCGCTGTCATCTTTATCTGGGAAACGACACCGGCACCACGCACATTGCTGCCGCGGTAGGCACACCTGTTGTCGCGATATTCGGCTCGACAAATCATATTCGTAGCGGACCATACGGAACGCGACATCAAATTGTGTGTAGCGATATAGATTTAGGTTGCAATCCGTGTCACCCAGGGAAAAATCCAGGCGGATGTAAAAAAGGCAGATGTAAGGCAATGGAATCAATCACCGTCGAGCAAGCTTTGATGGCGATAGTTTCCAATGCACTGTTGAATTCGTATCCGTTTGAAGGATAGGACACGACTCACATTCCGATGAGATAAAGAGATAATTTGAAAAAGCATCGGCATGCGGATGTTCTCCAAATCGTTTCCCTCACCCTATGTCAAACAATTCTCGGCGCGTCGCCTTCACATCCACTAGTTGTCCTCGGATGAACACCTTTTCCGGCTTCGACCGCACGTCCAACGGTTCACCTTTCCATACCACGAGGTCTGCCTCCTTACCGCGTTCGATAGAGCCCAATTGCTTCTCGACCCCCAGAATTTTCGCTGGGTAGATGGTAACCGTTTTCAGCGCGTCCTGTTCCGACAAGCCTTCTCGCACCGCCAGCGCGGCGTACACCGGCAGATTCTTCATCGGGGTGACCCCGTGGTCGGAAGTCACCGCCACCGTCAATCCCGCTTCAACCGCCGCGACTACGGTCTTAAAGGTCTTATGATGCACCTCCACCTTCGAGCGACCGCCCATACTGGGTCCGATGACCAGTGGGATTTGGCGTTTCACCAGTTCGTCGAGGATATCTATCGCTTCAGTGGCGTGCTCGAAGGTATACTGGAATTCGTACTCCTCGGCGATTCGCATAAATGTCAGCATATCTATGGCTCGATGCGCATGACACCGGGCTGGAAATTCCCCGGCTAACAATCGTGCGACTGCCTCTAAGCTCAAATCAATCTCGAACGGTTCCTTGTTCTTCGTCCGCTTCCCCGTATGTACTCTCCTCTTCTCCAGATAATTCACTGTGTCAGTGAACGTTTTGCGCAACAGCGCCGCAATCCCCATACGTGTCGCTGGCGTTTTGCCTTTTTCTCCATAAACCCGCTTCGGATTCTCCCCCATTGCCAGCTTCATACCGGCGGCGGGATTCACCACCTGGTCGTAGAATGACTGTCCCCAGGTCTTCACCACCGCGCCTATCCCACAGAATACGTTGGCACTGCCTTGGGTGAGGTACATCGTCGTCACACCTGCTCCCGCGGCTTCCAACATGGCAATGTCCGTCGGCTTGAAGCCGTCAATCGCTAAAAGATGCGGGGTTACGGGTTCGGTCGTCTCGTTGTAATCCGCGTCGCCTGGGAAGCCGTCCTCTGACAACCCCGCATGTGAATGCGCTTCAATCAGCCCAGGTGTTACCAGTCGTCCTTCTAAATCGATGATTTCCGCGCACTCCGGTATCTGGACTCGCTTCCCGACTGACGCTATCTTCCCATCCTTTACCACCACCGTTCCTTTTGAAATCCGTCCTCTGGTGATAGTCTCAATCTCTGCGTTTGTTAAGGCAAACATAAACTTCTCCTTTTTTCCCGTTGATTCAATCGCCACCTTCATTTTAACCTCTTCTAAATTCTAAACCACAAACCGCTCACCATCTGCGGAAATCCCGCAGAGAATAGCCTTCCCTTCAGCAACTTTCCCGCCGTAGCCATCCGGGCCTGCGACGCCGGAGCTGAGTTGCACCCAACCTTCGACCGCTCCGAATTCCCCCCTCGCGCGTGCGCCGAACCAACCTCCCCGTTCCAGCAAGTCCAAATCAAGATGCTCCTGAGGGTCTGAAACAACCATGACCGCGCCGATGCGTGCCGCATCCAATTTTTGTATCGTCTCCGCGGTCAGATGCCACTGGTTTGGCATATCTTGGTGAAACGCCTCTGGAATTCCGGCATTGTAAGGCGTATCGAATTGGTCTGTCTGGCTGATTTTTAATCCGGCGGGCGAGCGCAGATGAACCTCGAGCGCGGCGCCTTTGCGCCTTGAAACTATCTTCCCGGCTTCATCATCCACCTCCATCTTCTCAAAGGCGTGTAGCGTCCACTGGAACAGCGCTGGCTCTGGCGCCTCAAGGTCATCGAGTAGCAGAAACAGGGAAGGGCGCAGAAAGAAGATGTGTCGGTCGAATCGGCGCATCTTG
>DTYX01000076.1 GCA_012961655.1 Candidatus Poribacteria bacterium | reverse complement strand
TCATGGCGTGGATTAACGCTGAACATTGGAACGGAGTACGCCAGATTGTCGGCAAATCCGTCCATGGCGGTTGCGGTGGACGTACACAATATGGTCTGTTTAGTGAAGGCGGTGTCTTCAGATTAAGATTTGAAACAGAAGGTGGAAGATCGAATATTGATGCAGATCTTCCGCCAACAGGCGAATGGACACATGTTGCTGTAACTAATGATGGGACCACAGCGAAGATCTTTGTCAATGGAACAGAAGTGGGAGCGGGAACCGTCGCCGGCAAGCTCAATGCGAATGATGACCCGTGGAGAATTGCTCAGGATTGTGATAGAGAAAATTACATATTCGCCGGCATCATCGATGAGGCTCGCCTGTGGAATCGAGCATTGAGTGAAGCAGAAATAGGTGAATTCATGGGTGAAGGCGCGGGCATCATAACTGCTGTTGAGTTCCAAAGTAAACTCCCGACTGCGTGGGGTGAAATTAAAGCCCAATATTAAATCCTAAGAGCTGCGACAGCTTTTCTAAACCACTTTAGACAATTTATTCTTTAGCACGGTTGAACGCCGTGCTAAAGTTATTTATAGCCTATCCGATTTCAAGGAGGTTTATCGAATGAAAAGGTTCATGTTTATTTTTATGATGAGTTTGTTAGTTCTTAGTCTCGTCGCGACAAAAACTGACTCGAAGTTACCGAAAGATATCGTGTTTTTAATGACTTTTGATGAGGGTAAGGGCAACAAGATTGCAGATTTATCTGGAAATGGAAATAGTGGCGAAATTGTCGGAGCGGCAGACTGGATAAATGGCAAATACGACAACGCTTTACACTTTGACGGCAAAACTCATGTTACTGTCCCAAATGCTCCCCCGATTGATAAACTAACCCATCCGATGTCAGTGGGCGCCTGGGTAAATCCAGATTCATTAGGCGGATGGCGGAACATCGTCGAAATGGACGGCGGTGCGGGATGGAAGTTTGGATTCCGCCACCAAATGATTGTCTGGACAACGTATCATGTGAAAGATTTTATCGGGCAAACAACTATACCCACTAAAGAATGGACGCATGTCGCGGCAACTTGGGACGGAAAAGAAGCGATAATTTACGTCAACGGTGAAGAGGATAAGGGTGGCCCGATTGCCGGCGGTGGCGTGATTAATGTAGCCAAAGAGCCCAGTTTGGATATCGGATTTCGACGCACCTCGGGTTCTTCATTCTTCATCGGCGGAATGGATGAGCTTTGGGTTTCAAACACGGTGAAGACGCAAAAAGAGATCCAAGAGTTTATGGATGGTTTTCAGTCGCTTCTCGCCGTGGATAGCGGTGGCAAAATAGCTTCTATATGGGGGAACATTAAGAAACAGTGATAAAGCCTGTATTCCGCAACCGTTCCTATTTTCGATTACTGAATTTTTATAGCCCTTGAGCCTCCGCTCAAGGGCTATTCGTCTTTCATCTACTTACAATGTTAATGTTGCCATTTGTCGTCTTTAGCTTCATAATCAGTTCACCGCCATTTAAATCGCCGTCTGGATGTTCTGTAATTATCTCGATTGCGTCATCAACTTTCTCAATCCTTATCTTTATCTCTTGATTATAATACATTTTTCTGACTGGCGCAAATAGTTTCAGTCAAAAAGGGTTTGTAACATTAGTGTAAAAAAAGAGTTGTAAATTCAATGCTTTAAGCCCAGATGACCAAAACGCTATATTAAAGAACACCTTTTGAAGATGCTGGCTGAGGGATATAAAATCTCTTTTCAACTCAATTTTCAAATCGTAAGGCGTAGATTCATCAGTAGCCGAAGTCGCCAAGACTTCGGTTTTGATTGTCAAAAAACGCACCCGCGCCCCTTGAAAGTCAGCGTCCACTTCCTTAAATAGGGCAATGTCAAAGGCGGCTTCGTATTCTTCCCCATTTATGAGATATTTTGCATACACAACATCGCCTTCTATTTCATGTACATGCCCATCGAGAACATCAACGACTGTAGCTGAAGTTGCTAAGGCTTCGGTGTAACCGTTTTTTCCTTTAATTGATGAAGACATCGCCATGCCTCCTGAACTTGCTAAAGACCCGTTTTCTTCGGGAAAACGGGTCCCTTTTAGACTATCGCTTCCAAAAGCGATTCCTTT
>DTYX01000075.1 GCA_012961655.1 Candidatus Poribacteria bacterium | reverse complement strand
TACCCACAGAATCACTCCCAGCTCCTTGTCCCACGCCCAGGGGCATTCTCGAAAAAAGTTGACGTTCTTTTTTAGAACTTACTTAATTAGCGATTCCTTTTCTTCCCTCCTTTTCTTCCTTTCCCCGCGTTATCACTAAGAATAGATAAATTCAAAATTCCGATTGAGCCGGAGTCCCGTTTGTTGACCTTCGGAAGTTGAAATGTCGATAAAATACTGCGTGGCAGCTCCAACTCTCCGGTGACGACTACTGGTAATTAACGCAAGAATCGTATCGTCAAGTCTCTGATTCCACACGTCCGATTGCACAACAAGAGCAGGGCGTACCTTGCGTCCGGTTCGGTCGCTGTATGGAAGATCCACAAGCACAACCTCACCACGTCAAACATTCATGACTCCCTCCGGGGTTCAAGGTCGTTGTAGATGTCCATTTCTGGGTCATCCCAGCCGGCCCGTAGACCTGCCTGGATTAACAAGTTTTGTCGTTCATCGTTTGTCAACGGAGCGTCATCGTAGAACAATACCTGCATTTGGTCGTATACTTCTGCTGGCAAAACAACGTATTCGACGCTGGTTTCCGGGTCAGTAAGACGTACAGGTTTACCCTGGGACGCACGGACGGCCCGTTGAAGTTCTTTAGGTATCGCAATCGCGGAATAGCGGTCAGGTGAAGCGTTTTGTTAGCCCATAAATCGCTGTAATAGTAGTCTTCATTCTGCAAGCTGTTCATTTTCGACAGGATTTTACTTCTACTTCGACCATTTCATTGTTCGCATCGAATCCCGCATCTTCGAGATGAAGGGAAAAGGTTAAGTTCATGATACGTCCATTTTCACGGAACAACTCTGGATGAAAATAAGAACAATAAACGAGTTCGACCTTTTTCCCTTGTCTATATTCAGGAACCGTGATGCTGGCAACGGCCTTGCTCCATGGTCCAAAAGGTTCATTCGCTGTATGGAAACGAATCTCACGGGGACGAGAGAAATCACTTGAAGAGGCCAAGACGTATTTCTTGAGGTGTTCATTCCAGATAATTGACACCTGACCATAAATTTTTTCCAGCAATAGGATTTGTTTATTTTTATCGCGAGAGAACGTGGGTCCTGGCCCACAGTAAAACTGATAATCATTGGGATTCTCAATCTCTCCGGGACGCACTCTGGAAAGCCATACACCTTGCTGGCCACCTCTTTTTTCAACATCAAACAGATAAATCCAATCGTCGGTCGTGACGATGGCAGAGGGCTTCACGGGAAAACGCCAACCTTCCGGGGTTTGAATACGCTTATGAAGACTCAAAGGTTGTGCTGAGCAAGCTAGGCCTGAACCCACACTCCTGAAATTCCATGTTCCTTTTCCCGTCAACTCGATTAAAGAATAATAGATGTACGATTTACCGTTCACATAAATCCCGCCGAGGGGCCAAATACGATGGAGGTCCCAGGATTCTTCAGGGGTGTCTCCAAACCACCAAAGAGATCCACCAGGTACATTATACGAATAGCCACCATCTTGAGAAATAATTGAAGCTTCTGCGTGCCCTTGGTTCCAAACCGACCCGAGGAAGCGACTGCGAACAACATCAAAGCTCCCGCATCTCTTGGAACCAGGGGCCGAACAACCGAAAACCGATGCAATCCCTATCTGCTTCATTGTCCGAGCGTAATCTCCCATCCCCACCGAATATCCATCGACTCAAGTGTAAAGCACGGCTATGACGCCCCCGTGCCTCGCCACAAGGGAACCATTCCTGCAGGGAACTGGGATCGGAGTTGCGCGAAAGCCCTTGCTCTGCAAATGCAGCGCGGCGCGTGCTCCCTGTTCAAGCTTATCAGACAGTTCGTCTTCGACGGGACGGACCTTCAGGGCATATGACTCCGATTCCGCACAGATTTTGTACAGGCGGCTCTCTTCACCCACGCCGCGTACCCACTGAATATTAGGATTATTGATCAAATAGTGGTCTGAAACCAGGTGATAGACGTTCTGGATATTCATTGTTGAAAGTCTCCGCCTTCAGCTCTCAGTGAGGACAAACGATTCCGCAATCTCCTCAACCTCAAGGTGAGTGCGCCTAACTCAGTCGTTATATGGAAAAAATTCCACATAACAAAATATTATTGAACTAATTTCTAAAATATAATAGAATTATATCATAGCAAAACAACAAAATCCAGAAAAAGTCTAGTTTTTCAAAGGTGAAAAAAACGGTTCACAAAAGGTTATGGAAAGAGGAATCGATATGTCTGTTACCATCCAATTGATGCAATCTACACTGAAAGAACGCTTTGGATTCGATGCCTTTCGGTCTGGCCAACGAGAGGCGATTAGTTATGTCTTGGATGGTCGAGATACGCTCGTTGTCATGCCGACGGGTAGCGGTAAATCCCTTTGTTACCAGCTGCCAGCGTTGTTATTTGACGGGATAACTCTGGTCATCTCGCCACTGATAGCGTTGATGAAAGACCAGGTGGATATGTTGCGGAAGCAGGGAATTTCGGCGACGTTTATCAACAGTTCTCTGTCGCTTGACGAATTAAATGAACGTCAATCGGATGTTAGAGCAGGACGATACAAACTGGTCTATGTTAGTCCTGAAAGGCTGAGGAACAACAAGTTCTTGCGCACATTGGCGGGTGTAGATGTATCATTATTGGCTGTGG
>DTYX01000074.1 GCA_012961655.1 Candidatus Poribacteria bacterium | reverse complement strand
TCAAGCTGTATCAAGCGGCTTTAGCCAAAAACCCGAATAATACCAGCCTGCTTGAAAAATTAGGTGAGTTCTACCTGGAATCTGGCGATAAAGAGAAAGCTATCGCGGAATGGTTGAAGATAACCCAGAATACTTCCGATGAATATTATCAATATCAACGTTTGGGGAATATCCTCAAAGAACATGGTTTTTACAAGGAAGCCGTGCAACAGTATGAAGCCGCCATCAAACTGCAACCGCGTGTCTCTTATCTGTATTCCCAGTTGGCGAATGTTTATAAAATCCAGGGGCGTATGGATGACGCTATCACGACATATCTGCGGGCATTGTTGGAATTGGGTGTTGGATACAGTGGACGCGACAATATCATCTCCGATATGTCGGAATTATACAGCGGTGAACTTAAAAATCAACTGTTCCAAAAAGCCATAACAGCATTGCAAACGGAGTTCGCAAAGCGTCCTCAAGATGAGAATATTATTCTCTCAATGGGAGAAATATATTTTCATCAGGGCGATTTTGAATCATCGCTAAAACAATTTATACGATTAGCCTCGCTGTACAGAGACCAGGGGAAATTACTAAATAAATACGCTCAAATTTTAGAAAGGGACAATAATCTCGAAGCAGCTCTGGCGTTTTATACCGCCATTACGAGGTATCTTCCCGGCGGTCGATATGATTTACAATCCAGATTGAAGAGTGGAGAATTGTATTATCAATTGGGCCGGTGGGATGAGGCATTAACGATTCTCCAAGAACTTATTCGGAAAGATAGGGCCCGGCAGTTCACCACCGATGCGTATCTTTTGATAGGGGAAATACAACTGCGCGGGCAGCGCGACGTCAAAGCCGCAGGTTTAACTTATGCTACCGTTGAACGCTTGCCCTATTCGGTTACCAAAACTCTTGATATCAGATTGCGGCGGGCGGAGTGCAATATCCTCTTGGGCAACTATTCCGACGCTGAGGCAATCCTGAATCTGATTACCTCTAAACCGGGGAGATATGGCATTGAAGCTCAGAAATTATTGGGCGATAGTTATTTCTACCAGGGAAAATTTAATGAAGCGATAGAAGAGTATCAAAAGGTTGTTAATCATTCTTCGGATGCTTCAAGCCTTGAAGCGATGATTACCCTCAGAGGAAGAAGTCCTTATGAAGGCATAAATTGGAATAATGATGCGCTGACTATGATTAACCTAATTAAAGGAAACTCCGACTACTTTCAACAACCTCTAGCGATTTATGCGGAAGGGTTGCGTTTGGAGTTGAACGGTAATTATCAGGCTGCGCTGGATAGCTATAATGAGATTTTAGCGCAATTTGATAACTGCATGCTGAAAGATGATACGCTTTTGGCAATTGGCAATTTACATCTACGACAAAAACAGGTTGAGAAAGCATTGGCCAGCTTTGAACAACTAGCTCAGTTGGAAAGCCCAATTTCTCCAGAGGGAAAAATGAAGATAGGCGATGTCTATCAAGAATTGCATAAACCATCACAGGCTATTGCCGCCTATTCGGATTTAATTGAGAAATACCCCGATAGCGTGCTGACAACTTATGCGCGAAATCAGATTAGAATGATATCGGAAAATACAAAAAGGCTCTATTGATTCTGTCTGCGTGGTGAAATTAAACCTTAACAGAAAGGTGGAGAAGAAGATGCCATCCCATCACAGAGGCATCGGGAAGCAACCGGGCGTATCGAGGCGCGAGTCCTCTAAGGTGGTTGGCAGAAGAAGTTGTAATGGATTAAGCTTCTCCGATTCCACTTGTTGTTCGGGTGAAATTTCCTTGGCAGCAACGATTGTGTGGGGAAAATCCCACAGAAAATTCGAGACTGTACC
>DTYX01000073.1 GCA_012961655.1 Candidatus Poribacteria bacterium | reverse complement strand
TGATTTTAACTTTGATAAACAAAAACAGGCGCTCACCAGGTGAAAATGGACGAATGTGGACATTACTGGGAATGGGCGCAATGATTCAAAATCTCTTGTTGATGGCTGAATCGCTGAACATCGGCGCGCAGTTCATAAGCGCTCCTTTGGAGACGAAAACGGATAGGGAGCAAGTGAAAAAAATCTTGAAAATTCCATCAGTTTATGAACCTATCAGCTTACTGAGATTAGGCTATACAGAATCGCAACAGTGCGCTTCTGTGCGAATAGATGCTTCAAGATTTGTTCATCATGATTCTTTCGTAGCCAAAAATTCTTCTTGACGGTTTCGGTAAAAAAATGTAACATCTATGTTAAATATCTGTAAAATTTAGCCTCCTTTGAGTAATGGAGTTGATAATAGGATTTTCCCAAAAGTCTCTTTTCAAGAACGGAGGAATAGTTATGTCAACAACAACTATCCAGCATCTTGAGGTTGATAAGATTGCTTTGGAATCAGCCAAAAAATATTTCAAATCGAGAAGTGACGTAGAAGTTATCAAAAAAATGGTGGACTGGTTTAAATATGCCGAAGAAGTTAATGAAGCGATGGAACAAGTAGCGGGAAAGGGAAAGATTGAGAAAATATTAGAGCAGCAAACAAAAAAACCTTTTCACCTCGAATGGAGTGAACTATCGGATAATGAACTAGAAGACATGCTAATTTCTTTTGAGCAAAAATATAAAATGGACTCAGAAACATTTTATCGATTATATAGAGAAGGTAAAGCACCGGAAGATATCGAAGATAAAATCTTATGGGGAGGTTTGTACGCACTGAAAAAAGAAAAAGATGACCTGGAGTGACTATACAAGCAAAATCAGAGCCATAATCAATGAGTTCGGACGAAGAGGACTTATAATTGGTGAGGTACCTCTAAAATCAAGACTTGTAAAAAACAAGGGGGAGATTTTTACAAAAGCGCCACACATAACGTTTCAAGATAATGCAATTTTCGAGTTTTCAGAGGAAATTTCCATTGTTTCCAATCATGTTCACGTAGATGCTTATAAATATCAGTACCAAAGAGTGGGCGGCTATTATTTTCGCTACGAAAAAGAACCAACCGAGGATGTCATCTGGAAACCACCAGAGCACCTACACGTCTTACTCAAGGCGCCGCATTTTAACTCCCCATTTGTCACATTGGAGCAAGTGTTTCGACTTATTGAAGTTAATTTTTATCAAGAAACAAGGCGTAAAGGAATTGTAGGTGTAAAACTTGAGATAACCATCTAGCAGCTTGGGTTATAACTACATTTCGAAAGGAGGATAAAATGTCAGAAGAGAAAGATAAAAAAGTCCAGGATGGAACTACAATATCTCGTCGCAGTTTCATCAAAGGCGTGGGAACAGGGGTAGTAGCGGCGACGGTAGCGCCGACATCATTAGTAGAAAAAGCTGAAGCTCAACAATCCATCGATGAGTTGCCCGGCGTTACAGAGGCGACAATTTCTCTGAATATCAATGGTCGAACTTACAAAGTAAAAGTGGAATCGCGCACTACTTTGCTCTCTGTCTTGCGTGATGCGATAGATGTAAACGGTGAAAGAATCGACCTAACCGGCACAAAACAGATTTGCGACCGCGGCGAATGCGGAGGATGCACTGTACTAATGGATGGGAAATCAGTTTATTCCTGTATGATTTTAGCTATCGATGCTCAAGGTAAAGAAATTACCACCATTGAGAGTTTAGCGGAAGGCGATAAGTTGCATCCCATTCAGGAAGCTTTCATTGAACACGATGCTCTTCAGTGCGGCTTCTGCACGCCAGGATTTGTGATGTCAGCAAAAGCATTGCTAAATGAAAATCCTGACCCGACTTTAGAGGAGGTAAAACGGGGATTGGCAGGAAATCTCTGTCGCTGCGGGGCTTATCCGAGAATATTTGAAGCTGTCCAGGCAGCGGCAAAAAGGATGAGAGTGTAACAGTGTAAATTGCCTACATTGCCTACAAAGTTTACATTGTTAATTCCGAATTCCGACGGCGGGAGCTTTCTTGCTTTTTCTTTGTAAAACGTTTACATAAGCACAACAGCGGGAAACGCAATACGCAACACGTAATACGTAACAAGGAACAACATCTACTAAGGAAGGAGTGATAATAAAATGCCGGCATGGCCAAATGCAGATGAAGTTAGCGTTATCGGGCAAAGAGTTCGGCGAATAGATGGGCCGGATAAAGTGACGGGAAAAGCAAAATTCACTTATGACATCAACCTTCCAGGCATGTTGTATGGTAAAATTTTGCGCTGTCCGCATCCTCATGCCCGCGTCGTACGGATTGATATCAGCAAAGCCGAGAAGCTTGAAGGTGTCAAGGCTGTGCTTAAGGTCAAGGAGCCGGACCAAATCTGCTTTTACG
>DTYX01000072.1 GCA_012961655.1 Candidatus Poribacteria bacterium | reverse complement strand
AAAGCGCAGCGGGAGGTGATGGTGGCTCGTTTTGAAGCAATGGATAGACGTTTTGAAGCAGTGGATAGACGTTTTGAAACAGTGAATAATCGTTTTGAAGACTTGATACACTATATGGATAATCGTTTCGAGGATATAAATCGGCGATTCACTCTGCTTACCTGGCTTATTTCCAGCCTCTTCGGGGCTTTGGCTCTGCTCATTACCGTGTTCAAATTCGTGAAATGAAAGATTATAAAAAATGCCAGAGACTAAACGAAGGAAAAACTTCTTTCTTCCATGGAACCGATTATTTCAGCGCCAAAAATATCGTCGATAATGGTGTAAGTGCAGAGGCTGGTAGACATTTCGGGGGCGATTGTGAATCACGGTAGCTTTCTTACAAGATGGAAAGCATGGACTAACAAAAGTTTAACTGAAGACAAAATATATAACTGGAATGATAGTTTTAGGAGTGTCAACCTTTTTACCAATAACAATCGAAGTCTCATTTTTGAATTTCACTGCAATTCTGATGATACCAGATGGTGGAGGGAATGGTTGGTTTTGAAGTTCTTTCCAGACCTAGAAGCGAAAGCGGATTCTTCAAATCTCAACGATAGAAGAATTGCAATACATAAAAAAATAATTCAAGGAGGAAAAATAACTAATGTCGACAAAAGTTACAATTAATGGTTTCGGCCGCATTGGGCGCAATGCTTTCCGAGCTGCGCTGAAAAACAAAGAATTGGATTTAGACTTTGTCGCATTCAATGACCTTACAGATGCAAAGACATTAGCTCATTTACTCAAATATGATTCTGTGCTTGGACCAATCGAAAATGAAGTATCGTGCACAGAGGACGCGTTAATAGTGGATGGCAAAGAGATTAAAGTGCTGTCTCAGAGGGACCCTGCGCTATTGCCGTGGAAAGACTTAGGCGTTGATGTCGTCATAGAATCCACCGGTTTTTTCACTGACCTTGAGAATCCAGATGACCCAAAATCCAGGTGCGCGGCAGCCAAACATTTAGATGCAGGCGCAAAGAAAGTCGTCGTTTCCGCACCCGCCAAAGGGGTCGATCTAACCGTTGTTATCGGCGTCAACGATGACAAGTATGACAAAGAGAAGCATAATGTCATTTCGAATGCTTCGTGTACAACAAATTGTCTAGCGCCCATCGCGAAGGTGCTAATGGACAATTTCGGGATTAAATGCGGTTTGATGACCACAATACATTCGTACACCAACGACCAGCGTATTTTGGATTTCCCACACAAAGATTTGCGTAGAGCCAGAGCCGCCGCGCTTTCCATGATTCCTACGACAACCGGAGCTGCGAGGGCTATCGGTCTGGTTATACCAGAATTGCAGGGAAAATTGGATGGAATGGCGATTCGAGTGCCGACGCCCAATGTCTCGCTCGTCGATCTAACGGTGGAGATTGAAAAAGAATTGCCCAAGGGCTCTGAAGAAGCCGTTAAGAAAGCTGTGAAAAAAGTAAATGAAGCATTCAAAAACGCCGCAGAAACTGATTTGAAAAGGATTATGGATTATTGCGAGGAACCGTTGGTATCCATTGACTTCAATCATAATCCACATTCGGCTATCGTAGATGCCCTATCAACGTCTGTTGTTGAAGGGCGCATGGTAAAAGCGCTAGCCTGGTATGATAACGAATGGGGATATTCAAATAGACTCGTAGAATTAGCGGCGCGGTTGATATAAGAAATCCCGATATAAGCCCGAAATTGGAGGAAAAATTGGAAAAACTTAGTATAACTGATTTAGACATAAAAGGAAAGCGTGTATTGGTTCGTGTAGACTTCAATGTCCCCTTAGAAAACGGACAGGTTGTGGATGATACACGTATTGAGGCTGCTTTGGACACGATAAAATACATCAGCGATAATGGCGGAAAAGCCCTTTTGATTTCGCATCTGGGCAGACCTGAAGGCTGTCCCACGCCAGAATTGAGTTTAACGACTGTGTCCCAAAGACTAAGCGAACTTCTTGGTAAAGAGGTAAAGCAAGCTGATGATTGTGTTGGTCCACAGGTCAAAGCGTTGGTGGATGGTATAGCGGAAGGCGACGTCGTGATGTTGGAAAATGTGCGTTTTCATCCTGAAGAGGAAAAAAATGACGCACAATTTGCCGAACAATTGGCATCGTTAGCTGATGTTTATGTGAACGATGCATTCGGGGCAGCGCACAGGGCACATGCTTCAACTGTCGGTGTTACCAGATATTTCAAAGAATCCGCGACTGGATTTTTGCTGGAAAACGAGATAAAATATCTTAGCCAAATTATTGAGAATCCGCAACGCCCTTTGTTAGCTATCTTGGGTGGCAAAAAAGTTTCAGACAAAATCGGGGTTATAAATAGTCTTCTGGAAAAAGCAGATGCCATCATCATCGGCGGCGGAATGACTTACACTTTTTTGAAAGCCGAGGGTAAGTCAATTGGAGATTCCTTCGTTGAGGATGATAAGTTAGACATAGCAAGATATATTCTCATAAAATCATTGGTAAAAGGAGTGCCCATTCATCTACCGCTATCTCATGTCGTTGTAGATGAATTCAAAGAAGATGCCAATGTACAGGTTGTAAAACGCGGTTGTATCCCAGACGGCTGGGAGGGAGTGGATATTGGTCTTGATACAGTCGAAAAGTTCAAATTTGTGATTGCACGCGCTAAAACTATTGTATGGAACGGACCACTGGGCGTATTTGAATTTGACCGATTTGCCAAAGGCACCACCGCCATTGCCAAAATTGTGGCGGATTCATCAGCAACGACTATTATTGGTGGCGGTGACATCGTTGCCGCTGTCCAAAAAGCCGGCGTCGCAGATAAAATAACACATATTTCTACAGGCGGCGGCGCTTCATTAGAATTCTTAGAGGGGAAAGAATTGCCCGGTGTAGCGGCGTTGACCGATAGATAAGAAACCCGTTTTCTTGAAATTTAATATTGAATGTCACCTAAATGAGAAAACAGGTTTCTGTCATTAACGAAAATTAAGAGGCAGGTAAAGAATAATGAGAAAACCGATAATAGCAGGAAATTGGAAGATGAACAACACTATTGGTGAATCGGTAAAGCTTGTTGAAACTTTGAAACCGATAGTAGAAAAAATCACCAATGTAGATATTATTGTCGCTCCACCGTTTATCGCTCTTCCAACGGTAGCGGAAATTCTCGACGATTCTAATATTTCATTAGCGGCTCAGAACATGTATTGGGAGGAAAACGGCGCATTCACCGGAGAGGTCTCACCGATTATGCTCAAAGATGCGGGATGTGAATACGTGATTATTGGCCATTCCGAACGCCGGCAACACTTCGGCGAGACAAATGAAACGGTAAATAACAAGGTGAAGGCTGCACATCAATACGGCTTAATTCCTATTGTCTGCGTCGGTGAAACGTTGGAACAACGGGAAGCAGGCAATACCGAAGATGTCGTCCAAGACCATATCGTCAATGGACTTGCTGAACTCAATGAAGAAGATATTTTGGCAACGATAATCGCCTATGAACCCGTTTGGGCGATTGGCACAGGTCAAACAGCCACGCCTGACCAAGCAGAAGAGGTTCACGCCTTCATCAGAAAAGAACTGGAAGATCTGTATTCTCCTGAAATAGCAGAAAATATACGAATCCAATACGGTGGAAGCGTTAAACCTGACAATATCTCCGATTTAATTGCTCAGCCTGATGTCGATGGCGCTTTAGTCGGCGGCGCCAGTTTACAGGCAGAATCATTTGCTCAAATTGTAAGATTGGCCGGAATATAGTAGATGATATCTACAGTTTTAGGTAATTTTCAATATTAAATTTATTCTCTTCTGTAATGCGTGATGCGTAATACGTAACTTATTCTTTTTACGTATTGCGTATCTGTTTTTTATGTGTACCATACAGGGGGTTAGATGTTTACTATCTCACCCCCTAAAAGTTATAGTTT
>DTYX01000071.1 GCA_012961655.1 Candidatus Poribacteria bacterium | reverse complement strand
TGTCCAGTGTTATCTTTCGAATAATACTTTTTCGTTGTATGGGAATCTCTCCTGTAGACAAACTGCTAGTCGTATCTACAAAATCTAATTCAAGAATAGCTTCGATATCTGCATCTGGAGGTTTTTTTCCGCTCACAACTTGCTTGAAGTTTAATTGTTTATCCGAGATTATGCGTAATTTGGTCACTTTGGATTCAAAGACCGGTTTTACCTGAGTTATCACCGCTGGTTTTTCCTTTGCTTCCGTTCGTTTAACTTCGACAGGAGATTCGGGTTGGCGTTTTTGTGTGGGCGTGGTGGGAAATGTAAATAGTAGTGAGTTGTCTTTCGCTGTGATGGTTGGCTCGATGGGCTTTTTCAAAAAAAATACTACACGACTAATTGGCGGGTTGAGGCTGAATTGTGACACCTTGATTTTTATAACAGGAACATCAACTAATAAATCTGGTGGTATGGAAGGAGTTATCTTGACCAAACCCCCGCTATCTATATAACTGCGCGTGTTGGGCATATCTGCATAAAAGATAATTATCTCTTCTGGGATTTTTTTGTAAACAGCGCTCCGGTATTGAACAGGAGCTGTCGCTTTTATCTGTACGGTGAGATGTTGCCCGGTTAGCTCAGATACTTCAATAGATAGAAGTTTAACAATCCCACCGCTATCGGCGGGAACAACACCCGCCCCAAAATGGATATTCAGAAGAACCAAGATTATTAACGTATATAATGATTTAAAATTCATGATGTAAACTCCCAAAATCTCCTTAATCTATCTTGCGGAGTTTCCCACTTATCTCACGGGGTCATCGCGGTTTCTCCGATGTCTATTGGCATCACAAGATTTTTCTATTCAGCGCCAAGTGTCAGCCACACGTATTTTCCACCGCTAATAAAACGGATTCCGACTTTGTCGCGCGTGATGGTTTCAACTCGGAATTGGGATTTAGAATCCTCATCTCCTTCTGCTAATATTTCACCATTAATGATTGCCAAAGAAAGTTCATCGCTCCAACAGATGGTTGATAAGATAGGCTTTTGCAAAGTAGTGGTCGTTTTCTCGACAACGTTACTACCCTCTTCCTCTTTCCAGGTGGATTTAAAAATATTTCTGTCACTCGGTAGGTCAACTAAAGGTTGAGAAATTAGCGGCTCTGGCGTGGTAACAGCTTTACCGCGTGGTATCGCTTTCCCCGATGCTATCTGAGGCGGTTGATACTGAGATAGTTGATACATCCAAAACCCACATATAAAAAAACAGAGTATTAAAATGACAAAGATTATGTTGTCAATTCGTTTCATCTTTGACCAATTTACTTCTTTCTTCGCCGGGTGTAAATTCCTCTTCGGATTTAGCGTAAAATATACTAAAAGTTAAATCTATATCAATTCTATCTTCATCACCGGAGTTCTTAAAGTTAAATCCTTCGACGTTTATCAGCCTTTCCATTGTTTCAAGGTCGCGGATAAATTTGATGATATCAAAATAGTTCCCACTAGCTACAAGTTTATATGTGCCTTTGGCATATTTTCCCTCTTCTCTTTCCTTTTTAGGTTCTCGCTTTTTGGTCATACCTCTTTCGGGTTCTTCTTCTTGCTCTTTGGTCATATTTTCAATCGATCTAAGATTCAGTTGCGAGTTTTTAACGCCATATTCCTGAATTTTTCTTAGTACTTCAGGTACGTTCTCCTTGTCAGGTATTTTGGCAAGAAATTCTTCTAAATCCTCTTCAGCTTGTTGCAGTTCTTCCTCGGCTGTCACTGGCCAATCTGAGATATACTTCTGAGTTTGAGCGAGCGCTCTTTCTATCGTGCTTATATTATCACTTTCCTTTTTGAGTTCATCGAGGCTGCCACGCCAAAAGAGAAAGTAAAACGCGATGAATAAAATGCTCCAAAAGATTGCATGAAAAAAGATTTTTAATCTAGATGAGAACATAATTACTTTTCTGTGCTCACTTCGTTCAGCGATTACTTCGTAAGCCGCTCACCTGCGTAACAATTTCAAAGGAGATTGCGGAGCGGGCATTAATTTCTGTATTCCCTATTTTTGTAAATCTTGTCTTTTCAAATAGTGGCGAATGTTCCAAGTTAGCTATAAGTTCACCGACTTTCGGCAACTCTGATGTGTATCCTGAGATATGAATCAAAATGGATGGCTGGACGTTTTTCTCCAAATCCTTAACTCTTGAAGTTTTTTTTCTAGTAAGTATACTCTTCTGCATCTCTTTTTGGAGTTCTTCAGCTTGTTGAATTTCCATCGAAACTTGGGACAACCACGTATCTTCAGGTATCTGCCTGTGCATAACGCTTAGCTTGTCATACCAGGTAATCCGCTGTCCAAGCACTTCTGTAATTAGCTTATAGCGTTCTTCTAAGTCAGCTTTCTTTTTTTGCAACTTGTCAATCTTTTGCTTCTGTATCCTGTAAACTGCGAGCTTTTGCAATACTTTTTCTTTTCGTCTGACATATTCATTTTTTAAGCTGTTCACTTGCAGAGCAAGCAAGATTAGCCAAAAAATTATCACAAATGAAAGTACCAATATAGCTATATTGCGAATGCCATAAGGACTTTCTGGAGTCTCTTCAGGAGGAAGTAGATTAATTTCGATTATCTTCATAACTTTCTCTTCAATGCTAATCCTACCGCGGTTGCAAAGAGAGGTTCATTGCCTTCGATATCACTCACATCACCCTTTGCATCCACAGGAATTTTTTCAAGATAACTAATCTTTTCCACAGAGATTGAAAGACGAGATGCAATAAATTCGTCAAGAGAGGCGAGTTGACATGTGCCTCCGGAAGCGATTATCTTCGATGGTTTGGTAAAATCTGCTTCGTAGTATTCAAATCGGCTCTGTAGTTGTGGATATAGTCCATCGTTTTTTTCCAATGCGCTTTGGATAACATCAAAAACCTCGTCAGAAGTATATTCTTTAGATTCCATACTATCTTCGTCGTTGGGATATGAATTTAGGCTGACTGCAAATTCAGTTTTAAAAGGAGACGTTAAGTTTTTCTCCTCGGGCTTCCTAAAAGTTCCCTTAAGCTTTTTATATTCCTCCGCCCTTTTCCAACTTATCTGAAGTTGTTGTGATAATTCGGAGGTTAGGGCATCTCCGGCGGTTGGTATAGGAGGATAAGGATACGGTTTTCCATGTTGATAAAAACATAATGAGGTTTTCGACGCGCCGATGTCGATAATTGCAATATCTTCATCATCGTGAATCTGTTCTGCGAATCCCAAAAGTCTTGCAATAGCGAGAATATCTATATCTATGGCAATGGGTATCAAACCGGCTTCTCGCAGCAACTGAATTCGATTTTTGATTAACTCTCTGTGTGCAGAAACAAAGAAGACGTCCAAGCCTTGTTCGTCATCAACAGTTGCTTCTCCTATAACATCAAAGCTCATTAGCGCATAATCTATATCATACGGGATATATTCCTGCTCTTCCGCTTCAAATCTGGCGCCGGTTCTTAGTGCATCCTCTGATACATCAGCAGTCATCTCCGGCATAAATATAGAATGCATTATTACTAGCTCTTCCGCCGATGACACTGCCGTTATTACACGTTTGGAACGCACCTTCGACATGTCGAGAAGTTTACGCAACGATTTGCTAATTTCGGCATCGGTTGCTTCCTCTTCATGTGCCATTGAAACAGCTTTGGCGCAGGTAATAATTGGTCCTCCGCGAGTCCGACTTATTTCCACTAATTTAATCGAATGAGAACCTATATCTAATCCCAATATGGAACGACTAAAAAGCCCTACCAAAATAATCCTCCTTAATTACGTTCGGCGCTCAATAACCTTCGCGCCACGATGCAGTAATGACCTGTTGCTCCCCTTCCATACTGACGACATCGACCACATCCATGAGCGCTTCATCGCAGTGTATCTCACAACTACCTGTACCTTTCAATTCTCCCCCAGCAACGATTGCACCATAATAATCATTCCCTCCAGTGATTGTTGCATCTCCATTAGGTGCATAAGCAGCGCCATGGAACTCCGAGTTACCTGTAAGTTTAATATCTCCGCCAGTGCAATACAAAGTAAAATCTTCGGGTTTTTGATTTGTGTTAACAATTCCGCCACCAGTACACTTAAAATCGCCTGTACAATAGACTGTTAATGTACCATTAACAGTTATTTTGGTACTTCCAGTAAAACTGGCTGATTCACAATAGATAGTTACATCACCCTCAATCAGCAACTCATAGCTGCCGGTGAATTTAACCTCGGTGAAACAATATATACCGTCCGTTAGTGTGTATGTTCCAGAACCAGTCTTTTTTAGTTGCCCGCTGGGAGGAAAAGGAAAATCGATATCGAGAGGAGGCAAATCTACTAGTTCGGACGCTGGGTCTGTTGAGCCTGTGATGTGAGCTGAACCAGTTATCCGAAGTTCGTCATCCGGGTCAGGGCCGCAGGTTGCATTACCGGCTATTGTGGCGCTACCTACCACTCTTATATCGTCATTGCTTCCAACATTTCCATTCTCGCCGGGAACTTGTTCTTCGTACAACCCGTTATCTGAATTATAGCTATCGATGTTAGCGCTTCCTGTTATCTTTACGCCCTCGCTACCAAAAATCGCCCAGGCAAATACGCTCGAGCCAGGTAATGTTGATAATAGCATCCGTATTTGGATTGTGCGATTAATCTCTCCGATTGTAGCTACAGCTTTAATATCTATCGCATTCCCGCCGCTACCAAGGGGATTCTGCAGTTGAATTGAATATGTACCATCGCCCAAAGCAACGTTATTGGCATCAACGATACCGTCATAAAGATAATACCAGACTCCCTCGCCAGGGAAATTATGCGTTGCACTTCCATCTCCACCCGTTGACCAATCCTCGTCATTTCTTACCAACACAATCCCTTTATTCAAAGCCGCCTCGGCGAGATAAAATGCCTGTACTCTACGCAGTTGCCAGTTGGCATTACGCATCTCGAAGGTTACTATGCTGGCAAAAGTAGCGCCTAATATAGCCAAAAGACTGACCATAACGAGGGTCATGACAAAGACAGCACCATTATTGTCTACCAATAAGCATAACATTCCTGATTCCTTCTTTATCAGACTTTATTTAGTACCAACTCAAAAGGTTCAAATCGCCAGTATAAACCTTTTGGAAAAGGGGTGAAAGACTGCCGTCGTATGTAATAGTTGCACTGCCACTAATTCCGTTTTCAGCCTTTGTGACCATGCCACTAATATCCACTTCATTTTCAGCAAGGACTGAACCATTAATTAACGTGTTACCAGCAATCTTTATCTGTTCGTGAGCAAGTATAGCACCTGTATAAGGTAAACTAGGATTTCCTTCTATATATACGTCCCCTCCAGCCACAAACAACAGGTCTGTAGTGTCGGGTTGCATCCTGGGCCCACCATGTACCTCTATACTACCTGTGGCTATAATGGTCATTATTCGGTCACCAGAATTTCCTGTAATTTCAGCATCGCTTTCGATATAATATGTGCCATTGCCCTCTGTACTATCACTCAAAGTCCACTTAATCCCATTCCATACCCAACCATTAAATGAGCCAGGATTAGTGAGGGTTTGTTGATTGGATACATCAAAAACATCGCCATTGCCTCTCAATTCGTAATCTACATCTACATTAGCTCTATAAAACACAGGGTCAACGGGAGGAATCCTAATAAAAGGCGCATCACTTACTGCCGGCTCAACAGTTGAGGGCGGGGGATTGGGAGTAATATTTCCAGAAGCCGTAACACCCTGGGTTACATTTGGACTTCCGGAAATTGTAATGTTACCGTTTGTGTAAACGCTTCCATTATCACCCTGGACAATTAAATTACTACTCCCGCTAATCTCAAGATCTCCACCAGTAATTATCGCGTGATTGAGAGCAAACGGCAAAGCGGCGTGTATAACGTTTATCGTTCTTTTTATTTTTACTATAGTACCTGTTGAGACGATTTCTACGATATCGTCGCTATCACTAAAATAATCTCCATCACCATCATCGTTATCGGTAACTACAACACCGTAGCTTCCTTCGCCAAAAGGCACACTCGGTCCAAAGTTTAGTATGCCATCGTCATCGGTATTTGGAATCCCATCAGCGCCTACCAAAATACTATCTAAGTTGTCAAGTCCATTAATACTATCTTTTAAGACGCTGTAACCCATTGCTATTCCTGCTTCAGCTATGTAAAATCCCTGCACCCTCTGCCGTTGTCAGGTAGCATTACGCATCTCAAAGGTTACGAGACTAGCAAAAGTAGCGCCTAGTATAGCTAAAAGGCTGACTATAATGAGGGTCATGACAAAGACAACTCCATTATTATTGTGTAGCATTGCAAAATCCCCTTTTATCGAGCTTCTGTGGAGAGCTTTCGAGATTACTTAACTGAGCCCATACTTTGGCAATTTTTAATTTCGGAGTCTGATGGCAGTAATCCATTCCTCTTCAGAAGGATTTTCCGCTTCAGGATTAAGCACAATTTTTATTTTGATGTTCAACAAATTATCACCAGAAAGCCAAAATTCTGCACCAGTCACAGAAGTAGCCATTAGCTCATTGCCTTCAGAAGGTGGTTCAAATCCACTTACATCATAATTTGTACCCCAATCGGTTTTAGCTTCTTTATATTTATAAAGTGTATTTGAATCTGCATCCCTGAAATAAACTATAGCATTAACCCAATCGGGCATTCCATTTTCATCTATTAAAAAAATGCCATTATCATCCCTAGCAGAAGCAAAGCTTATTATATTGCTGGAATTTTCTGGATTCATAATACTGCTTGGATCTGGATCTATAGTAGATACCCCGGTTTCTTGAAATTCTTGTACCATTCTTTCAATGGCGATTCTTGCTCGTTGCTGTACCCGAGCTACATTCTGCCCGAAGTAGAAGTGTTTGTATCCCAGCAAAAGGAGAGTACCTGCCGCTGCCAAGCCGATAAACGAGATTGACATGGCTAAAAGCACTTCGATTAAAGTAAATCCCTTTTTTTCTTTTCTTTTTTGTAAATTTA
>DTYX01000070.1 GCA_012961655.1 Candidatus Poribacteria bacterium | reverse complement strand
GGGGAACCCACTCACCTAAATTCCATCACATCTGTGTTAGAGGAAACAGGGGCAGGCGATGAAACGAACATCAGCAAAACTTTTCATGAGTTAGCCAAACAGATAATCAGACGGGGGTTAATCATTATTATATCTGACCTATTGGATAAGCCAAATGATGTATTGACCTCGTTGAAACACTTCCGCCACCGTAAACACGAGGTCATAGTTTTTCATCTTCTTGATAAAGCGGAATTGACTTTCCCCTTCGATGGGCCAATTGTTTTTCGTGATATGGAAAACCACAGATTGCTATCCACTCAAGCCGAAGCCCTCAAAGCAGAATACCTACAACAGCTTTCCAATCTGATGCAGGATTACAGACGAGGTTGCGGCGCCAACTCCATCGACTATGTGCAAATCGATACCTCTACCCCTTTCGATTATGCGCTATTCTCCTATTTGTCCAGGCGAGGCAGGTATAGCCGCTGATTTCGCATTTTCCATCCATCCTTTCGGATTTCGGAATTGCCACCTTGCCCTATTCTTTACCCTCCTGCCCGCTCATAGCCGTATCCATCACCTGTGATTTGGAACAGATAATCGGCGGCGGTGAAGTGGACATCTGAATCTTCATCGTTTAGCATAGACTCCAATTTCGCCACGGCTGCCTGGCTTTTGGCTGTTCCAAGAGCGCTGATGATGTCCCACTTGAGATTTCTATTGATGCCTTCTTTCTCCAATTCTGAGACAAGAGCTGAAACAGCAGCGGTATTACCGATTTTTCCCAAGGCGATAGCGGCGTCTCTTCTAATATTTATATCGACACTGGTGTCGTGCATGATTGCAGCCAAGTCATCAACGGTCGATGGGTCTGCTATTTCGCCTAACCCCTGGGTAGCGCCTCTTCTATCGCCCGCAGCTTTGGCAGTGTCTTTCATAACTTCGACTAAATGCGGGACGAGGTCTTTTCGTTTAGTTTTGCCTAAAGCTAAACCCGCCGCCAGGCGCACGCCTTCTACCGTATCGTTGTCGAGTGTATCCTCCAATTTCTCAATTGCCTTAGAGCTTCCAGTTCTTCCAAGAGCTTTAGCGGCGGCTATTCTAACAGGGTCATGTTCCCACAGGTCATACAACCTTGAAATGAGCTTTTCATCGGCATTTTCAGAGATGTTAAATGATTTGTTTATAGCGTTTGCGACGGCTTGCCAGAAGGTGTTATGTTTTGTGGTATTTACCATAGTAATATTATATTCTGTTTCGTCCAGAAGTCTCCCTTCCAAAGGTTTTGCCGCGCGTTTATCTTCTATGTTTCCCAACGCTTTGGCGGCGTTGACTCGCGACGTCGGGTCTGCTTCTCGGCCCTGCAAAATCTCTATCAACGTCGGCACAGCATTTTTGCTGGCAAGATTTCCCAAGGCGGTAATAGCTGTTCGTTGCAGAATACCCGTCTCATTTTGAACTATTTTTATCAGTACGGCTTCAGCTCTGCTATCGCCGATTTTCCCCAGAGCTGCAACAGCATTGTTTCTGACAGGTGAATAAAGGTGTCCTTCGGTTGAAAAAACGTATTCCGAAATGAGCGGGTTATTGACAATCTCCAATAATGGCTCGACAGCGCGGACATCCTTGAGCTTGCCCAATGCGGTGGCTGCGCTGGCACGAACTTCTGCATTTTCGTCTTTCAAAGCATCAAGCAGAGGTCCAATAGCTCTTTCATCGCGGAGAACAGGCCGGCCAGCGCGTAGCGGGCGCTGAAAAACCCTCACATGATATCGTGATCAGTTTGCGAGAAGTTATCTGGAGCTCAATACGGTCATTGAGGCTTATCGGCACCATGATGGAGATTAGATTGTGGTATCCATCGGGTCTGCGGCCCGTGATTTTCAATCGAATATTAAGCTTGGCAGGAGCGAAATGGACTGAGGATTGACTATTGACTATTGGATATTGAATATTGCCGGATGGTGCTTTGGGTGAAGACTCTGTTTCCATAGCATGTTAAGGAGATGAAGTGACCAATGCCTCAGGTCGGATTGAGGGAAAGAACGGGGCAACTGCTTTCTAAGACCACCTTTCTGGATTCCCGCTTTCGCGGGAATCCAGGGGCCACAACGCTATTTATTGAGATGTTACGATC
>DTYX01000069.1 GCA_012961655.1 Candidatus Poribacteria bacterium | reverse complement strand
TCGCCTTCCAGATATTCTTCTAAAATATTTTGCACAATTTCACAATTCATTTAACTCACACCTCAAACATCGGTCGTAAAATCTTCTTCAACATCCGCCTGCCGCGGAATACATTGGATTTGACAGTGCCAATCGGTTGATTCAACATCACCGCTATCTCTTCGTAGCTCAATTCCTCTAAATCCCGCAGTACAACGGCGGTTCGATAAGCCGGGGGAAGTTGAGCGATGGCTTTTTGTACTAATTCTCGGGTCTCCTGATTCAAACATTGTTCCAAGGGGTCTGGCGTTTGGTCGATAGTTCCAAACATCTTATTCCCTATTTTCAAACCGCTATATTCATCGTTGTATTCATCCCAAGCAGATTGAAATTTCCGACGACGCAATCTATCGATGCAAAGATTCGTCGCAGTTTTCAAAAGCCATGCCTTTGCCGTTTCCCGCCGAATATCTTCAAAAACCTGCCACGCTTTCAGAAACGCTTCCTGAGTCACATCCTTCGCTTCCTCTTCGTCGTTCAGCATATAGGAAGCAAACTTGCCAACAATCAAAGAAAAAGATAAAATTTTCTTTGACACGAAAAAAGAAATATGCTACACTTTAAGCGATTATCAATAAATTTAGTAGATTTTTATGCGAAATTCAACCAGCGAAAAGAGGGTTTTCGCGCTCCAAATTCTTTAAATAATTCTCGATAGTTATTAAGACCAGAAGCATTTTGGAAATACCCTAGCTTTATGATGTAGTAAAGTCTTAACTTTTTTAGTAAGATGTCAAATTTCATGCCTTACCTTTAGTTGGATTTTCGCATCATACGGTTTTTTAGGTTTACCAAATGCAGCAATGTAATGAGGTCGGAGTGATAACCTTGATTATTTTAGGTTGCAGGAAGTGAAAGTCTTCAAAGATATTTGAAAGGTGGTGTGAAAGTTGGCTAAAGGTCGCGTGAAATGGTTTAATGAGCGCAAAGGTTACGGCTTTATCTCTCAGGAGCAAGGCAATGACGTATTTGTTCATTATTCTGCTATAGAAGGTACGGGATTTAGAACCTTACAAGAGGGCCAAGAAGTGGAATTTGACATTGTTGACGGTCCGAGAGGACCACAAGCTGCTAACGTGAGGTCAGTATGGCAGTGAGATTCATCTAGCTTAACTTAGAGGGGACACTTTATGTGTTCACCCATATGGGGATGGTCATTATTCCAGATTAAGATAACTGTGGCGCGGAGCCTGCCTCAATCTATCGGGGTTTCTAACCTGCGTTCGCACAAGTTGGAAACTTGCGCCACGATTACTCGTACAATAATTATGACCACCCCTCAGTTATTTTAGACTTTCCGAGAGAACTCTTTCACTATTTTACCACGCCCTGGAGAAATCCGTGTCTTCTCTCGTGATTACTTCGATAAGCGTAGGTTGTCCTGAATTCACCGATTCTTTTCCTTTCTTGATTGTCGGTATAATATCTTCCGGTTTTTCGACTTTGAAGCTCACGCCTCCCAATCCCTCTGCGACTTTGGCATAGTCACCTGAGAGATATTTGGTGCCATAGCGTTCAGTCGCCACAGGCATGTGTTTTTCATAGCCGCCCAGCGCTGAGTTGTTCAGGATGATGGTTAGGATAGGAATTTTCGAGCGAACTGCGGTCTCAAAATCCATCCCTGACATGCCAAAGGCGGCGTCGCCCATTACGTTTACGACTAGCTTCTCCGGTTCAGCCAGTTTCGCGCCCATTGCCAGTCCAAGGGAATAGCCCAACTGCGTGGACTTGCCCCAGCCGATGTAACCGCGCGGGATAATTGCCTCGTAGAAGGGACACATCTGGTCTCTAGGATTGCCAGAATCGTGGGTCACAACTGTCTGTGTCCGGTCTACCGTGTGCATTAAATCCCAGATAACCCGATAGGGATTGATGGGAACTTCATCCGATGTCAATTTCGGCATCCACCTTGACAGCCATGCATCCTTCAGCGATTTGACTTCTTTGGCGACCTCCTCGTTGCCTCTGCGTCCTTCAGGACCGGCTTGCCTCTTGACCTCGTCAATGAGTTGTTCCAGGACGAGTTTCGCATCACCGATGATAGCATGGTCGATTGGATATTCTTTGTTGATGTCATATTCGTCGACTGTCACTTGAACCATGACCTTGCCATTGGGAATGGGCGTGGAGAATATCGACTTCGAGAAGCTACACCCAATTCCAAAAACGAGGTCAGCTTTTTGTAGAAAATGGCCTACCATATCAGTGCCTGTGTGCCCACCCATGCCGATGGACAGCGGATGATTTTCGGGAAACGCGCTCTTCCCCGCCATCGTCGTCATTACCGGCGCCTGAACAAGTTCTGCAAATTCAATAAGTTCGTTCGTGGCGCAGGCGTACATAACCCCTTGTCCTACGTGAATGAGAGGATTTTCGGCTGCCAGCACTGCCTTGACGGCTTCCTTCACATCGGGGGCATTGCCGACCGTTTTGCGACCTTTGACCGGAGTATAGCTAAAATTTGCGTCATCGACCTCTTCTGATGCAACATCGGTTGGCGTCTCCAGTACGACTGGACCGTTCTTCCCACATCTTAACAAAGTGAAAGCGCGCCGCATCATCTCCGGTATCCTATCCGCAAGATTTATCTGCGCCACCCATTTGGTGACCTTTTGATAGTTCATCACCGCTTCAAAATGAGGCGAGACGCCCAATCTGTGTCGCGCTTCTCCGCCTGGAAGCAACAGGATGGGTACAGCATCCGCGAAGGCTTGGGCTACGCCTGGAAACACGTTCTCGATGCCCGGCCCCTGCTGCACCGCACAGACGCCTATCCGATTTCCATTCGACACGCGTGTATAGCCGTCCGCTATGGACAGCGCCGTTCGCTCCGTCCTCGCCAGGATTGGTCTGATACCTACTGTTGCAGCAGCGTCAATAAGCACATTCGCTGGGAAGCAAAATAGATATTCAACTCCTTCAAGTTTCAAGATATTGGCAATAGCATTGATACCTTTCATAATCTAGCCTCCAAACATTTTCCAAATATTGAATAATAAGCGAGTTTCAAATAATCTTTTGCACTTTCTCAGGTGACCAATGGTGGCGATGCAGGTTGGGAAACCTGCACCAC
>DTYX01000068.1 GCA_012961655.1 Candidatus Poribacteria bacterium | reverse complement strand
CATTACAGGATGCAACAGGTCTATTATCTTCTGCCAGTCCTTCCGATTCGACTTGAAAAGCATACGCGCGGTATGTGACCAAATCTATAATTTGGCGGAAGGTATTTTCATCGATGCCTTCGACATTCAACAGTTGGCCTATGTTTTCAAATGGTCCTCCTTGTTGCTCTGTGCCTGTTTCCGTATCAATCTCGCGGTAAGCTACGATTGCCTGAGCTTTATTTTCATCCATTCCGGGGAGCAACTGTAAAATTTCCACAGGGGCGGTGTTCAGGTT
Source organism: Candidatus Poribacteria bacterium (assembly GCA_012961655.1). Taxonomy (GTDB): domain Bacteria; phylum Poribacteria; class WGA-4E; order DTYX01; family DTYX01; genus DTYX01. The sequence continues at coordinate 3,960 of DTYX01000068.1, read as the reverse complement.
GATTTTCCCTGCGACAACTGGTTCATTCGAAGTTGCTAACTTATCCGATAAAACTCTCATATCATCGATATTGACCACTTTTGCATTTCTGACCTCGTCGATATTATTAAATTCGCCCTGGCTATCGCGATATCTGATAATATCTTCAGCGACGCCCTGGTCTATTGAAGGCAGATTTTGAAGTTCGTCAACGCTTGCGGTATTGATATTCACTCTGTTTTCTCCGCCTTCCTCGCTGTCCTGTTCATCTTCAACGGTAATCCTATCCTTTATTTCATTAAACATATTTTCTGAAACCGCAGGAGTATCGAACAAATCACCTATACTTTCGTATTTCTGTTGGTCGCGTTGGTCGATAATCGCCTGGGCTTCTTGGGGACTGAGAATCTGCTGTTGGTTTTTGTCCTCGTCTCCGCCGGAATCTCCGACCTGAATCTGGCTTAATTGTTCTTGATTGGCGGAATTAAGGTCTACTCGCTTCTGACCTTCAGCATCGACATTTTTATCCACCGAGTGAACCGTAACGAGGTCGATGAGCGGTTTGCCCGCCTGTTGTTCTTCGTCGCTGACTTCCGTTTGTTGTTGGGTTTGCGCGCTCGTCCGCTGTAGTTGTTGTTGGGGATTGCCATAGAGTATTTCTGGGGTCATACCTTCCACCTTCGCTAAATCGCCCACGGTGCGGAACTTTTCCGCACGCGCTTGGATTATCGCTTGCGCCAGGGTCTGAGCGGTCTCTTCATCGCTAACGCCCGCTAACGCTAACACGCCCTGCAACATATTCTCATCGGCTGTAGTTATATTGATTTTCGAGGACTCATCCGTCACGGTGACTTTATAATTCAGAGTATTATTCGGTCGCATACCGTCCTCTATCTCACCCACAAGTCCTTCTGCCCACTCCTCGGTCAAGGCATCGTAAGGCGTTTCATCATCTCTAAGCTGTGCGATAAACGTTTCCAAACCGGCCTTGGCGGCGTAGAACATTTTGGTCCGTTCCACCATATTGCTTTGGATGCGTTGCTCTAAACGAACCGAATAGAGAAATTCGGTGGCGATTATAGTTAAAATCACCACAATCCACAGAACTGCCACTAAAGACAAACCTGATTCATTCTTGATAATACGACCTTTACAGTTAGTGCCTAATCCTTTAATATGGTCACCTTCATGGAAGAGTGGAAGCTTGGAAAAATAAAAGGTTGGAAAGATTGGCGCTCTCTTCCATCCTTCCATCCTTCCATCCCTCCAATCACTATCTTTTGATAAATGAAAAAGTCGTGTGACAATTTCTCTCATTGTTGCCCACCGCCTGGCATGCTAGCTTGTTGTTCTTCATCGCTAAAATTTGCGGTTAGAGTTAAATACACCATCGTGGACTGGGTCGACGTAATGCCTTTGCCACCTTCATCGGCCACGGTAACTATTATCTGCACCGCTTTCGGTGGACTTTCCGTATCGTCCCAACTCTCGTACCATTCTTCGCCATCAGAATATTTGAAATCCAGAGATTGTACATGGTCTGCGATGTTGACTTCCTCTATCGGAACTTCTTCCTCCTCTCCCGATGCGGTTGTAACTATCACCGTTCCTCTGCTGATAATCTCTTCGATGGATTCATTTTCACTTAATGCTAACCCTGTGGTCGTTGCTCTGAACAAGGATAATGGCGGATTTTCATCATAAGAGAATTCTGATTGTTCAGATTGCTCATCAACTTTAAGATAGTAGAATACCCGGATAAGGTCAGGTTGTGGTTGTTGGGTAGTTTCTTCTTCAGTCAATTCCTCCGTTCCTAATTCGCCGGACAATTGAGCCAAAAATGGGTCTGGTCGCGGGTCGATGAGAGTCACGAATGTAATAGTATCGTGTTCGCCTTCATCTTCTGGAATATCTTCAGCCAGAAACAGAAGGTCTGTGTCGCCTTGAACGATATAGATATTACCGAGGTCGTCGGCAATCTGATTTGTCGCATTGCGGCAATTCTGAATCAGAATCATTCGTGTGGTCTCACGGTTGTAAACCCTAAGCGCCATGTGGAAGGCGGAATATGCGGTGCCGCTGATGATAACGAGAATAGTAACCGCGGTCATAAGTTCGACAAGAGTAAATCCTCTCTCTTTCATCTGCCGCCACCACCTTGTGATTGCTCTTGACTTGTCTCTTCTTGCGGCAATTGCCTATCAGCCATGTAGGTATTCATCGTCATCGACTTTTCTCTACCACGTTCCAGCCAATTAACTGTAACGCTGATGAGGAGCAAACCTTCAGTATCAGTCTCTTCAATCCTCGAAGTCCATCCAAATCGAGAACCTTCACCGAATTCGCCTTCGTCCTCGCCGGTACCTTCTGGATAACCCAACATCTCTATCTCTGCCATTTTGTACTTGAGCAGATTTACAGCGGTCGTCTCATTTTCGGAGCTCGCGCTCTGATTACCAGCCTGGGAGAATGCTCGCAACAAAGGCGGTAAAGCAATCGCAAGGATTGTTAAGGAAACGAGAATTTCGATTAGAGTAAAGCCGAATGTATAAGTATGCGTTTTCTTCAACCTTCGAGTAGACATTATTAAATTTATATTCACACCGTTCAAAAGAAGTCTTGTCCCAAAGCAATTTTAGGATACTGCATAGTCAACATCAAAAGATAAAATGGGAACACTAATCACCCGCTGACGCGCATATACAGTGATAATGACAACATTTTCCTCATCGTCATAGCCCACAACTAAACTTGTCACCCTTCTGATAGATACTTGTCCTGTCTCTCGCTCTACCTGCACAGACATCATTTTGCCGGTTTTATCTTGGAGATACAGAACCATATCTTCAGATGTTCCTTTTGGTGTAAAGTAAATATATTCAATGCCAGTGGTTATTTCCTCGCCAGAATTTATCCCTTCAGAGCCAAGTTCAGAGTTACTATAAGAATAAGTAGAAGAGCTATAATCATGAGTAATATTTATCGCGGCTATTTCCACGCCTGTAGCCGGTTTTCTGGGAATTCCCGCTATCATAACAGTGCGGAATGAACGGAATTCTTGTCCATTGCTCCCCTCTTCACCTACTGATGTATCCTGTTGAAAATTAGGCATAGTAGTCAAACTTGATGTCACTAGAGATGAGGTTGTATTCTCCGCGTCGAAATCCTCGCTCGATGTCAGCCAGTATCGTTGCTCGTCCAAATCGAATATGACAAGGTAAGCAACATCTTCAGTCATAGCGACATCACGCGCATAAGTAAGGAGACTTTGGATTTCTCTGGCAGAACTTTTTAATCTACTGGATGGAGCGAGGTTGCGAAGAGAAGGGGTTGCTATGGCGTATAAAATCATCATGAGTGCGATAACTATGGTTAATTCTATGAGAGTAAACCCCTGCGCTTTGTTCAGCTCTTTTCCTCCAATAGGCTGACGATTTATATTTTCTAACATTTCAACTTCATTCCTCTCGAACTTTTTAAGAAACCCGTTTTCTCGGAGAAAACGGGTTTCTTACTTACTCACCGCATCTCTTCCTCCTCCACCCAACTTGTGATGTCATCTTCCGTGCCCTCTTTTCCATCTGGTCCCATTGAGACAATTTCATATTCGTATCCTGGACGTTCTGACGGAGACCGATAGATATAGGGATTTTTCCATGGGTCTATGAATTGCGGCTTTTGAACATAAGGCCCATCCCATCCATCAGCTTCATCCGGGGCTTGCCAGAGGGCTTCCAAGCCTTCCTCAGTGGAAGGATAATTACCGACATCAATGGCATAGTGATTCAAAGATGCTTCAAATGATTGAATCGATGTCATAGCAACCCCAACTTTAGCTTTCCCTGGAGCTTTCATAATGCCACTTGTTACGACAGCGGTCGCTAATATTCCAAGAATTGTAATGACCACCAATAGTTCTATTAGCGTTATACCGCGTTGGTCTTCTCTAATTTTTTTAAACAGCATGGTTAAAACCTCCGT
>DTYX01000067.1 GCA_012961655.1 Candidatus Poribacteria bacterium | reverse complement strand
TAACTGTGATAAAATCAAAAAAATGATTAAAGGGAAAACAGCACCATGAAGAGAAGCGCACAGCATATCCTATTCAGTCTGGGAATTGTCCTATCGGCAGTGGCGTATGCATTCGCCGACTTGCCTGCAGCAGCGCAGGCAGGCGAAAAGAATATGATACTTATCCCTGCCGGTGAATTTATGATAGGAAGTGAAAACCGCGGTCCCGATGAAAAACCAGCTCACAAGGTGTATCTCGATGCATACTATATCGGTAAATACGAGGTGACCAACGAGGAGTATTACAAATTTTGGAAGGCGACAGGCAAATATACACCTGAGAGTTTCACGGACGAGTACGGTATTGGCGCATGGCCTGAACGAGCTTTGAAGTTTCCAAATCATCCCGTCGTCGGGGTTTCCTGGTCCGATGCTGTCGCCTATGCTGAATGGGTGGGCATGCGTTTACCGACTGAAGCTGAATGGGAGAAGGCAGCGCGTGGTACCACCGACCGACTTTGGCCATGGGGAAATTCATTGCGAGCCTATGTCAACCATAAGACGAAGTCGTTGGTGAGCCTTGCGAACACATGGAACGGCAAAGATGGGTACGACAATAGTATTGCGCCTGTCGGAAGCTACCCCGATGGTAAAAGTTATTACGGTGTGATGGACATGGCAGGCAACGTTTGGGAATGGACGTCAGATTGGTACAGCGATACCTATTATTTTCACAGTCCCAAACGGAATCCGAAAGGACCAAAAACGGGAAGCTGGCGCGTAATCCGCGGCGGCGCTTGGACAGATGATATCAATCGGTGTACCACCACTTTTCGATTTTACTTTTATCCCAGTCTTAAAACATCTTTCATCGGCTTCAGACTTGCTCAGACGGCTGAAAACCCCCCTTCATCCGGGAAATCGAAGTCACAACCCTCCAATTCCATCCCTGACAAGTGAAATCATGAACAAAAGACAAACCTTATCATTTATAGTTCGATTTCAACTACTACACGAGTTTTGGAATTATGCTGGAATTATTGAAGCGAATGAATTCGCTACTACTACTAATTTTCATCGTTTAAACGCAAAACTCCTATTATCCATCGCAATATTGTTATTGATTGTGATAGGAAGTTCTGCCGATCAGTTACCCATATTCGTGGACGTTACCGAAGAGGCGGGTATCAACTTCAAACACACAACTGGCAAAACAGAACACCGACATGTAATTGAAACTATGGGCTCAGGCGCTGTGTTCTTCGATTATGATAACGATGGCGATATAGACCTATATGCAGTTAATAGCGGATATGTTCCGGGAACGACTAATCTGCCCCCTCTTGGAAACGTGCTGTATCGCAATGATGGAAATGGACACTTTACGGATGTCACGGCGGTTTCAGGAACTGGGGATACCGGTTATGGTATGGCCGCCGCAGCGGCTGATTATGACAACGACGGAGACCAGGATTTATATGTTGCAAATTTTGGTGAAGATGTTTTGTACCGCAATAATGGAGATGGCACCTTTACCGATGTAACTCAATCCGCGGGTATTCATAATGACCTCTGGGGCATAGCAGTTCTCTTTCTCGATTTCGATATAGATGGCGACCTCGACATTTTCGTCGTCAACTATCTTGTGTATGACACTTCAATGCCACCTGTCACCTTTAAAGGGTTGATTGGCTATGGTCACCCGCGCAATTACGAAGGCACACCCGATACTCTCTACCGTAACAATGGAGATGGCACTTTTACTGATATTTCCGAGCAAGCGGGAATAATTAATCCAATCGAAGGCAGAGGAATGGGGGGAGTGGTATGTGACTACGATAACGATGGACTACCGGATATTTATGTCACCAACGATACCTGTCGGAATTTTCTGTATCATAACGACGGGGATGGAACTTTCACCGACGAAAGTTTGTTCACCGGTACAGGGTATGACGAGAGCGGCACCCCTGAAGGGTCTATGGGAGCAGACTGCGGCGATTATAACAAAGACGGCTGGCTGGATATTCTACTTACAAGCACAGAAAAAACGACACTCTACAAAAATGACCAGAATAGCGCTTTTATCGAAGAGACAGCGAGTGCAGGTTTGATTCAACCTACGCTTCCGTTTGTGGGATATAGTCCACTTTTTCTGGATTACGATAACGATAGCAACCTTGATATTTTCATGGCAAACGGACATCCACAAGATATTATCGAAAAACTCACAGACCAGGAAACCTACGCACAAAGAGACCAACTGTTTCGCAATAATGGAGATGGAACCTATACGGAAGTTTCAGCGATTTCCGGGGAGTATTTCTCGCAGGCATTTGTGGGACGAGCGACGGCAGCCGGCGATTATGACAACGATGGAGATACTGATATTTTCATTGTGAATTCCAACCAGAAAGCGATTTTACTGCGTAACGAAGGAGGAAATCGGAATAATTGGATTCGTATCAAGTTGGTCGGAACTCAAAGCAACCGTGATGGCATTGGCGCAAGAGTTCGCGTCACAGCAGATGGAGATACACAGATTGCGGAAGTGAAGAGCGGTTCCAGTTACGCTTCATGCAGCGATAAACGTCTCTTATTTGGTCTGGGTCAGCATAAGAAAGTGGATAGAATTGAGATTCGGTGGCCCAGTGGGATAATCCAGCAAATTGAAAATATCTCTGGCAATCAAACCATTACAATTACTGAGAAGAGATAAAGCCACAAATTAGCGTAATTTATACCACATTAAGATAATCTTGTAACGTAGATACCACAGTTTACGTTACGTTAAATTTGGTGATTTAAACAGGTATGGGGATTTGAAAAAAATTGATTGACTTTTTTATTTGACTATGCTATAATTATATAAAATTTATCAAGGAGAATAATGATGAGAATAAAGTTCTTGCTCTTCTCCACAGTATTGATAGTTTGTGCGGGCGCTGTATTTGCACAGAAATATCAACCCGCTGGTGATGCGTGGATTACCAAATGGTGGGGGATGGATTTAGTCACCAACACCGGTGGATTTAATGCTTCAGCAGCTCATGATTGGCTTTCTGAAGGAACGGGAGGCAAGATTACCGACGCAAGCGTCACTACTTCAAACGGCTTGAAAATCTTAAAGGAAATAAAATCGGTTAATTTGAAGAACAATGGCGGAGAACTTAAATGGGACATCGTGACCATCAATCCGAACGACGGTAACAACATGTCTACGAGCCATGGCCTTGCTGATCAGAGCAACATAGAATGGTATGGCATTATTGTCATCAAGTCCCCGAATAATCGCAAAACCAAGATACATCCTGCCCATGATGATTACGGACATATTTGGCTCAACGGTGAGAAGGTCTATAACAATCCTGATTGGACCACCGGCGCTACAATAGTGACGAGACCTACCGAAATAACTCTAAAGAAAGGTGATAATATACTTCTATTTCGGTGTGGAGAATCTGGTGGGTCTGACTATGTGAATCTTCATTTTGAAGCAACAGATACAGATTTAAAAATTCTCCCAACCACCGACGGTAAATTTTTTCAGCATGTCACTTCTCTGCCAATTGAGCCGCCTGGTAAATTGGCGAGTACATGGGGTGATATTAAGCGACGATAATAGTATCTTCATTTGGTTAAATGATTTTGGGCAATCCAAAAGGGAAATATAATGCTTAGAATTGTAGGGGCATGACTTGCCTCTATGTAACAATAATAATAAAAGGAGTGAAAAAATGAAAGTTAAATTTCACAAGCTACTGATATGCGCTCTAACTCTGGCGATTGCAGTCGCATATCTAGCAATAGCCCAAGACTATCAGCCTGCCGGCGACAACTGGATTACCAAATGGTGGGCGCTGGAGGGACCCATCACCAACACAGGTGGATTTCAGGCCTCCGCCGCCCTTGACTGGCTCGCTGAAGGTACTGGGGGGAAGCTAACCCAAGAATTAGTGTCCACATGGTCTGGTTTACAGCTTACTAAGACAACCAAAGTGAATTTGCCAGACAATGGTGGAAATCTAGGTTGGACTGTCATCACAATTGATCCAAATGATGGCAACAATATGTCTACCGCATACGGTCTCGCTGATGAGTCCGATATTGATACTTATGCCATTATTGTCGTTGATTCGCCTAATGAGCGCACAACTACTATACATCCAGCGCACGATGACTACGCGCACATATGGCTCAACGGGGAAAAGGTTTATGATAATCCCAACTGGACCACCGGTGCTACAATAGTGACGACGCCTACTGAAGTGAGCTTAAAGAAAGGCGTCAATGTGCTCCTTTACCGATGTGGCGAGTCCGGTGGGTCGGATTATTTCAATCTGCATTTTGAAGCATCAGACTCGGATTTGAAAATTGTCCCGACCATGGATGATAGTTTTTTTGAGGTGCTTGCCCCTGTAGAACCCGCGGGCAAACTTAGCGTTACTTGGGGTGACCTAAAAAGACGGTAAAGCAAATTGAATTTGGTATTGTAGCAGATGCCGGTTATTTATATAACCGGCTTTTTTATTCGAATCTTCTATTTATTGACTGAAAAAAGATTGATTTTTTCCTATAGATTATGTTACACTATTTAAAACTGTTTCAATACCGATGTTTTTCAATTAACGGATTCGATAATCTACGCTTCAAATCTAATTGAAAGGAGTTAAAAATCAGATGAAAGAATTTCGCATGTTAATGATATGCGCTTTGATTATAGCTGTCGGAGTTGCATATCTAGCAATAGCTCAAAACTACCAGCCTGCTGGCGATAAATGGATTACCAAATGGTGGGCGCTGGATGGGCCAATCACTAACACAGGTGGATTCAATGCTTCCGCCGCTCATGATTGGCTCGATGAAGGTACGGGCGGGAAGCTAACCCAAGAATCAGTGTCCAAAGATTTGGATGGTCTCGCTAAAACGTATGGAACCAAAGTGAACCTGCCAAAGAACGGCGGCGAGTTGGGTTGGACTGTCATCACAATTGATCCAAATGAT
>DTYX01000066.1 GCA_012961655.1 Candidatus Poribacteria bacterium | reverse complement strand
CTCAATAAATTGACCATTGCTCATCTCCACAACGAGGAATTCTTTTCCTTTGTGTTTTTTGAAGAAATTGTTAGGAAATGGCCATAAGGTTATCGGTTGTATTAGCCCTGCTTTTATTCCGTTTCCTCTGGCTATATCAACAGCTTCCCTGCAGACTCTAGCAGAGATTCCATAAGCGGTTACTATTATTTCTGCATCTTCAGTTTTATGTTCTTCACATAAGCTTAGCTCTTTCTTAATTTTCTCATATTTGCGTTGTAAATGAATGTTATGTTTAACCAATAAATCAGGTGGCTCTAATAATAGAGTTTTAATGACATGTGGTTTTCTGCCTTTGCATCCATCCAATATCCAGCTTTTTTTCGAAGGCAATTCTAGTATTGGATGATATTTCTTCAGCTCGACAGGCTCTATCAACTGACCCAGTATGCCATCGCTTAATATCAGAACGGGGTTTCTGTAATAGTCGGCGTAATCAAAGGCGTTCATCGTTAAATCATATAATTCTTGTAGTGTAGAAGGCGCCAGAACTATTAACTTATAATCTCCATGGCCGCCTCCTTTAACAGCTTGAAAATAATCCGCCTGTGAGGCTCTTATATTTCCTAAGCCAGGACCACCTCTTACTATATTGACAATAACGCAGGGCAATTCAGCCGCGGCAATATAGCTTATGCCTTCCTGTTTTAGAGAGATACCCGGTGAAGATGACGATGTCATGCATCTAAATCCCGCCGCAGAGGCGCCAAACAGCATGTTTATAGCTGAAAGTTCAGCCTCTGCCTGTATGAAGATTGCATTGAAATCTGCTGCTCTTTTTGACATATATTCAGAAGCTTCGTTTTGTGGTGTTATAGGATAGCCCGCATAGAATTTGCAACCAGCTTGTAAAGCCGCTTCTATGAAAACTTCGTTTCCTTTCATTAAGTGTTTTTTGGGCATTTTTAATTTATCTTTCATCTAAATTTTATTTTGAGGTCTAAAACCTTGGCGTGAGTTAGAATCTATCCTGAACTTGCCGATGCGGCGGCAAGTGGTGAAACTCCTGCGCTTCAAAGTCTATCGCGTCGTATTCCTTCCCACATTTGTCACACTTTACGGAGACAATTTCTTCAACTGTTTTCGTTACACTCTTGTATCTTATCATTTATGTTCCTGTAATGGGTCCGACTTGAGCGGCGGCAGTTTGCGGAAAACGTGTGACAAACCGAGTCTGTCGGCGCACAGCAAAAATTCACGCAAACTTCCGTATTTTAACACATTTTTCAGCACATGGTCAACAAAAATTCCGGCTTTTCACTCATCACTTTTCCCATTTACGCTCCAACATCTCCTTAGCATGTGCCAGAGTGATTTCAGTATTTTGTCCTCCCAACATCCTTGCAATTTCATGCACGCGTTCTTCTTTGTTGAGCCGCCGCGCTTCAATCTTTGTGCGGTTTGAATATACTTTCTTTTCAACTACGAAATGAGCGTCCGCCATACAAGCTATCTGCGGCAGATGCGTGACGCAGAGAACTTGCCGCACTTTCGCTATCTGTTTGAGTTTCTGGCCGATAACATAAGCTGTGCGTCCGCCGATGTCCGCGTCGATTTCATCGAAAATCATCGTGGGCATTTCGTCGATTTCGGCTAAAATGGTCTTCAACGCCAACATCACCCGCGAGATTTCACCGCCGGACGCTATCTTTGTCAACGGTTTCAACTCTTCTCCGACGTTTGGGGAGATGAGAAATTCGATTTCGTCGATGCCGTCAGGTCCAAGTTCATACTGTTTTCCGTTGTTTTCTATCGTGGGAAATGAACCGCCTCTCCCTTTGCCATCTTGCCATCTTGCCTCCTTCTTTTCGACCAATACTCGAAAAACAGTTTTGTCCATCCCCAACGTATGTAGTTCCCTCTCTATCAAACGCTCCAACTTTTTGGAACATTCCCGCCTCTTCTCCGATAGTTCAAAAGATATTTTCCGAGCTTCTTCAGTCGCTTTATCAATTCGATTTCTGAGTTCCGAAATCCGCTCAGAACTTAAACTTAAATCGTCCAATGCTTGCGCTACATTCGCTTGATATTCCAGAATCTCCTTGATTGTATCGCCGTATTTTCTCTTGAGTTTGAAAATCAAGTCCAGACGCGATTCCACTTCCTCCAGTCGCAGTGGGTTAAATTCCACCCTATCACGATACTCTCGCATCAGCCGAGCGATATCCTCCAATTCATAGAGACAGGATTTTAAACGTTCATCCAACTCTTTGAGTTCACCATCGATTTGACAAATCTTGGACATACTGGGCCCGAGACTTTTCAGCCCGTCTATGATTGCAAAATCCTCCGGCTCGTTACTGCCATATAGTTTGGCATATACGGTATTTGCCAATTCAAACAGTGTTTCCGCATTATTCAGGATTTTCCGCTCGGCAAGCAATTTTTCATCCTCACCCGCTTGGAGTTTAGCTTCCTCCAATTCATTCAGTTGAAATTCTAAGAATTCTTGCTCTCGCAATCGTGCTTTTCTATCTCTTTCCAAATTCACTAACTCACTTTGGAGACGGAGAATGTGGGTGTACTTTTCCGTCACTTTCTCTCGAAGCGAAACAAGCCCACCGAAGCTATCCAGCAGTTCTAGATGTTTCTCAGGGCGAAACAGGGATTGATGTTCGTGTTGTCCGTGAATATCCACCAGCAAATCGCCCACATCTTTCAACAGCGAAATTGTCGCTAAGCGTCCATTTATGTGACATCGGCTTCTTCCATTGGAGGCAATCTGGCGAGCGAGCAACAGCGTATCATCGTCCTCCCTCGAATACAAGTCAGCTTCCTCCAACAACCGATGGACAGAGCGATTCAACGAAATATCCACAGCGGATTCAATAATCGCATTGTTCGCCCCAGAGCGGACTACATCCGCAGAACCTCTCTCGCCTAAAACTAAACTGACCGCTCCGATGATGATGGATTTGCCCGCGCCCGTTTCGCCTGTCAATATGTTTAATCCTTCAGATAGTTCAAGCTGAATTTCATCAATCAATGCGAAATTACGGATGTTTAGTTCTTGTATCAACTTAATCACATCCTATGATATAGTAACCGATGGTGCTATTTCACTTGACCTTGGCATAGCGGAAGGCGTGAAACGTAAAACGTGAGGCGTAAAGTATAAAAGGAACAACTTTACTCTTTGGTCCGCATCCCTTCTAAAAGAACTATACTAACTCGACTTTGTCACATTTGCGATGAGTCCCGCGTAGGACGGGTCTTTAACCGTGGGGCAGGTTTCTAACCTGTCAAGGAAGTCACGCAGGTTGAGAAACCTACGCCCTGGATAAAGATGCCATCGGCTTGCTTGAAACTGCGAAGAGTAAATCCAGCCTCCCTAAGCGCCATTTTGAATTCGTCGGCGGTGAACAATCCTTCATCAGGATGGTCAAGTAATCGTTTAATCAAAGGCAAAGAAAGGATAGGCTTGGTCGGTTCTTCGAAAAGGAAATAGCCCTCTGATTTCAGCACGCGTTTTACTTCTTTTAACGCGGCTCGCCAATCGAGAACATGGTGCAATACGCCGAAATCGAAGACCGCATCAAAGGTGTTATCTGTAAAACTAAGACGTTCAGCATCACCGACAAACAAGCTGACTTTCCACAAAAGATTTCTACGGGCGACATATTTCATCGCCCTGCGAATCTGACTGAAATCCACATCGAAAGCGATAACCCTGCGTGCGCCAAACATCCCAATGATAACTTTTGCTCCCACTCCCCTACCACAGCCAATTTCCAAACAGAGATAATCGTCCATCGGTTTCGATGCTTTAAGCATATAATTGGCGACGAATTTCCGCTGTATCATTTCTCTGATCGGATTGTTCATGAGATAGTTATCAAGATTCAATCGTCGCTTCATGATGCGTGAGACGTAAAACGTGAAACGTAAAAAACTATTACGCATTACGTATTACGTTTTACGCATTTACCCACCTCT
>DTYX01000065.1 GCA_012961655.1 Candidatus Poribacteria bacterium | reverse complement strand
GTTTTCCTGTTGCGGTCTGTGAATGTTGGGGTTTTGATTGCTCTCTATCCGCGATTTCTGCCAGTAGTAATTGCGGTATTCGGCAGCATACTTTGCTAATTCCTTATATGGGGTTAGCAATTTAGGCGTACCGGATATTACCTCTGACAAAATCCAGGGTATCACTACAAGCAGGTCTGCATCAGCACAAGTGTCAGGGTCTATCTTGTACCTGAAAATAGGTTCTCCCTCTTTGCTTAGAATGTACCATGATTTAAGCTCAATACCGAAAAGTATATCGTTTTCATCTCCTACATTTCTCAAAAGTACATCGGGAAAAGTCTGAGACTGCCTGATAAAAGCATAATTAGAATATTCATTTTCAGAGTCCCAGATGCCACGTAATCTGTTGAGCATGTTAACAACTTGTGTCTCAACGACTGTTGCGAATGCAGTACCTATGGAAAATATCTCAGTGACATTGATGCCCTTGACAACTAACTCCGTTTCGAAATAGTTAGGTAAGGCGTAAATCAAATCATTTACCTTGTCCCACATTTTGTAGTGAGTCCACTGACCCCCAGGAAAAATCCTATATGGAGGGTTGGGTACAGATATGGAATTACTCGGCGGCACCATAATCTTCCTCTCTTAGAGCGGAGAACAAGTCATTTGAATATGACTTAATTCGTTCTACAGCTACTTCAAAAATGTCGCTATCAACCTCTGCACAGAGTGCCTTTCTGTGTGTAAAGTATGAAGCCAGGCCGGCAGTACACAGACCACCGAAAGGCTCCCATACTATGTTACCGGGCTCAGATGACACTTCGATAAGCATCCTGATAAGTTTGAGCGGCTTCTGATTTAGATGCGCGTACTTTTGGGAATTAGGTGTTCTGATGCGTTCACTGTTGTGCAGAGGTGGGTGAAGCCAAACATTTGTGATACCATACTTGCCGTCAAACTTTGCAAATAAGCTCTCATATTCTGCCCTGCTTATTGGAGTTTTCCCATCAACGGAGAAATAGGGTTTCCCTTCCTCTCTGCCATGCTCGTTAGCATAGGCTACTAGCTTCTCGAAATGTTCAGCGGGAGGAGCATACCAGAGATGGCATTTCGTGAAATACTTCCGGGTTGCTGCGTTCGCCACTCCACAGACTTCATTCGTCTTATAAAGCGGTAGTCTGGTCTTTTCCCACTCATGCCTGAGCCACTCCTTAAGCGTAAGTCTTTTTCCATCAACGTTGAACTCAGCCCGCTTCACATACTGCACGCAAAGTTCAGTAACAATCGGAAAGTGCTTTAGCCTTGAAAGATTACAGTTCCCAGCTACATGCTGAATTCCTTTGTTCCAGATGTTACAACACACATAATCCCATCCATTTTCTTCTAAGATTGGGTGTACCATTACCCAACCTATTTCAGTGTTCCAGAACCAGAGTGTAGTACCGGGTCTCGCATTTTCAGACCACGACTCTATGTGAGGCTGATACCATGCTGGTAGTTCTGACGGGGTGTTAGCATCTCCCTTAAAGCCAGATACACCATAGCCTCCGTCAGAGATTATAACGTCTGGCGTTTCCCAATCACCGTATAGTGCTAAGACATCATCGTTGTATATGGTTATGCCGTGGAGCCTAAAGATTGTTTTTCTGTTGTTCATAATCTGCCTCGCAGTCTATAAATTTATACAACATAGTGATTTTAACAATATAGCAAGCAAGCGCGGCACAGATGAGATTTACAGGTTACGCCGCGCACATTTTCCACTCTTAATTTGTGGTAGGACGGGCACATGGGCGCTGCCCCCACGGCACTTTCTTTGCTAACCTTCATCCGGCCCCAAGCCTCTGACATGCAGCCATTTGCCCATGAACTTCGCCTTCACTTCGGTATATCCTTCAAAAAACTGTTTCCACTGCGCTGAATTGAGCAATGTCTTGTCGAACCGAAAAGTGATGCCCTCATCATTGGTCTCTAAAGTTCCGTAGAATGTCAGTTGTTCTGCTTCGATCTTTTGCAAAGTATAGTCGCTAATCCACTCAGGCTGTCTCGTGGGTTCGATGGTTTCCCCGTTTTGCGCGGGCAGGACGATATGTTTGAGCACAAGTTTTCGACGTAGGGTTTGGATGGCGTGCCACTCGCCATGCACCAGAATGACCGTTTTGGGATTCATGTAGCTCACCTGTTGACATAACTGAATCTGGTCAGCATGTGCCGAAAGATTATATTTATTTACTTCGCATTCGACGGTAATTTCCTTATCCTCTAAAACTAACGGGTCACCTGTTTGAAGTTCCATCAGTCTTCTCCCAGGTGATTCTTCATCCTGATATCCAGTCAAAAATATCGCGTTTTTAGGGTCAGTGGCTAAAACACGCGCGTAGTATACGCTCGGTCCTCCGCTGAGCATGCCCGAGGATGAGATGATACATTTGGGCTTAGGATTAAACATCATAATACGTTCAGTGGGGACGAGTTTAGTCACCTCGGGTAGATTCTTTGAAGGTCGATTCCAAAAGACTAGTTGCCGGGAATTTTTAACCCAATTGCGCAACTTCTCCGGCAGATATTCGACCAAATCCGTGTATGCGTCACAAATGGCGCGCACCATGCCATCGACGAATATGGGAAATTTCGGAATAACGCCGCTGAGTATGCTGGATTTGAGGATGAGGATAATCTCCTGTGCTCTGCCGAAAGCAAAACTTGGAACTAAAACCGTGCCGCCGCGTTCTATAACTTGTGCAATTGCTTGCGCTAAACGTTGTTCTTCGGTCTTTCGATTGGCATGAACTCCGTCGCCGTAGGTGGATTCGAGAATCAATAAATCAGGTTGGAAAAAGTCCGCTTTTTCCATCCCTGATGCGGTACGTTGCGCTACCGTCGCGATGTCGCCGCTGTATGCGACTGTGCCCTCCGCTGTTTTTATGAATATACAAGCCGCTCCCATGACGTGTCCTGCTGGATGGAAGTACACTTCTACGCCTTCAATCGGTTGAAACCATCGTGAAAACGGGGTATCCTGCAACACCCAGAGAACGCGCTCTACCATTTCACGGTTATACAACGGCACCTCGGATTTATCCTCCTCTGCTTCCTGTTCCATAATTTTCACAGTATCTTCCAATAAAATCTCTAAAATCCTTTTCGTCGGTAAAGTACAATACACTTTGACCGTGGGGTAGCGCTTCAATACAAGCGGTAACGCTCCGGTATGGTCTAAATGCGCATGGCTGATTAACACAAGATGAAGGTCATCGCCGATAATTTCTTCTAATTTATTCAAATCGGGCAGAGATTCATCACCCCGGCGGTTCACCCGTATTCCGGCGTCCAGCAGAATGTTTTTCCCCGCTATCTGCAACAACATACAACTTGCGCCAACTTCCGCCGCGCCTCCTAAAGCGGTAAATTGCATCTGATAATCACCTCGTTCGTAGCTGACAGTATGTCTATTATACCCTTCAGAAGAGAAGGTTGTCAAGAGTGAAAGTAGTATTTCAGAGATTCTCAAAGGTGACAGCGGCATTTATCCGTAGCGGCGTGGCTCTGTCCTGCCAAAAGCTGCGACAGACAATGGCATCACACCGCTACGACGTTTTTTCCGT
>DTYX01000064.1 GCA_012961655.1 Candidatus Poribacteria bacterium | reverse complement strand
TGATGCTGCGCGATGTGGAGTTGAAAAAGCAAGCTATTGCTGACTATCAGCAGCACATCGAGATGGTTGAAGACCCTAAGCTAAAACGTTTGTTGGGCAGAATTAAGTTTGAGGAAGAGGAACATCTCGAAGAGTTCCGGGAATCTATGGAGGAAGCTCTGGCCGAGAATAGAGACTGGTTGGACGCAGATTCATTAATATCTGCGGTCCTTTAGGAGTAGATATTCAGGTTATTCAAAAGGGTTCTCTCAGCGGAATAGATGGAGATGAAGAGATAACAGTAGCAAAGAAGGAAAATCTCTCCATTCCTATGATTTCAAAAGATTTTCGCTTGCATTGGCGGGATATCGAGACCAGTAAACGATCACGGCTGCCTCTGGAACTTGGGCCAGCCGCGGCCGCGAGCGCGGTGTGCGCCCAGATTGAATGATTTTCACCGGATGTGCTCATGAGGGAGGCGAGTGCGAATGCCCAGGTCAAGGGTTGCTCAATGTGGATGGGAGAAACGAAGTCGAAACCGCGGGCTGGGATGCGCCTGGCAGCGCCTTTGCCGATGCCGTCTCGGCGACAGAAAAGTTAATCTCCGCCGGCTGTTATGAGCCTTATGCGATGGTTGTTAGCCCGGCGATGTATGCCAAACTTCATCGGATGATGGCACACGGTGGACGTTTGGAGATTACTTTTATCAAGGAATTAATGGCTGATGGCGTTTATCAATCTCCGGTGTTGAAACCTAATGAGGGTATCGTTGTGGCGACGGGCTTAGGAAACCTCGATCTAGTTATCGGACAGGATTTAATTACCGCCTATCTGGGCGTTGACGGTATGGACCACCCATTCCGCGTCTTTGAAACGGTGCTCTTGCGAATTAAGCGTCCTGAAGCTATCTGCACCTTTTCTGTGAGTTAAAATTCGACTTTTTTGCGATAGCCCAACGGTATCTGCCGTTGGATGGAAACCCAACGGTGACTACAGACGGCAGATGCTGTTTACACGTTAATAAATTGGCTTACTACAGACCCTGGTTTACTAATTTTTCTGAATGTTTTGAAATATTTTAGTAAAATACACGCATTAACGATGTCAACAGCTTAAAGGAGGTTGAAGTTAGGATTAACAGAGGGGTGAAGAATATGAGCGACAAACCTATCACAGTTCTACTTGTTGAGGACAATCAAGGAGATGCTCGTTTAATATGTGAGATGCTGTCTGAAGTTAAAGACGTTCCATTTAAATTGAAGTTGGCCGAACACCTATCGATAGGGCTAGAGTATCTTGCCGCTGGGGACATCGACATAGTTCTATTAGACTTGTCGCTGCCGGACAGCCAGGGATTCGAGACATTCTCCAATGTGCATGCTCATGCGATAGATGTTCCGATTATCGTCCTGACTGGGCTTAACGATGCGGATATGGCAGTCAAGGCGGTACGAGAGGGAGCGCAGGATTATCTGGTCAAGGGAGAAATTGAGGGCAAACAGTTGATACGCGCTATACGTTATTCCATTGAGCGCAAAGGCGCCGAAGAAGCGATGCGGGGGAATATTGAACTTCTCCTTGACAACTTGAACGACGGTATCATCGCCCACGATAATCAGCGTCGTGTCCTCTACTTCAACCGAGCTGCTGAAATGATAACTGGCTATAGCCGAGAGGAAGTGTTGGGACGCGATTGCCACACTGTCTTTCAATGTGGTTTTTGCGGCAGCAAATGTTTCTTTCGTGATGAAATACCACATTTTAAACATCTCAGTTATGTCGTTGATGTAACAGCAAAAGATGGCGAACAGCGCCGCGTAGAGATGTCGATAGTGCCAATGAAGGATAAAAATGGGAAATCTGTCGGTTGTCTTAACTCCTTCCGAGATGTTACAAGGCTTCTGGAACTTGAACGTCGATTGGGTGAAATTCAACAGTTTGCCGGAATCATTGGCAACCACCCTACAATGCTCAATATTTTTGACCTAATTCGCCACCTGGCAAAAAGTGAGGTCCCTGTTTTGATTCAAGGTGAAAGTGGGACCGGTAAGGAACTTGTCGCTTCTGCTATTCATAATGAGGGTAATCGCGCCGATAAACTCTTTGTGCCAGTCAACTGTGGCGCGCTACCGGCTGGAACACTGGAAAGCGAACTCTTCGGGCATATCAGGG
>DTYX01000063.1 GCA_012961655.1 Candidatus Poribacteria bacterium | reverse complement strand
GGCGCGCCGAAAAGAAACGCGTAAAACAGCGGCGCGGTGATACCATCGACGACGTTTTCTGCAATGGTTTCGACAGTGGCGCGAACAATCTCCGCTTCGCCCAATTTATCCGTGTCCCGTCCGACAATGCGGGATAACATTTTTCTTGCGTTGGGCAAATCTCCCTGTGTCAAAGGCTTGTATACTTGATTGCTATGAACATAGAGGTCTTTTGTGGCAAGCGTCGTCCATAAGATTATGACGCTTAACGCATGTCCGACATAGGAATGCAACCTGGTTGCAAAATAGAGGGCTCCTGCAGCCAAGGAATATGTTCCTCCGACGATGAACAAGGTGAGTAGACAACCGAAGAATTTCTCCGCCTTACCGCGCTTCAACCATTTCTCCAACTGCTGAATTGCCCAGCCGATGCCGCGCGCGGGATGCGGAAACCACAGTGGGTCACCGATGATTAAATCGAGACAATAAGCGATGAGAATGTGCCACCAAAGGAACGTAGCGATGTGATTAATCATAATTAAAGGTCTTGAAGCGCAGAAATTAGTTTCAAATTCTCAGCATGTTCCTTGACCGCGAGGCGAACAAAACGTTCATCTAGTCCGACAAAATTCGAACAGTTTCGGATTAAAATTCCCCTTTTTAGCAGCTTTTCCCTCAACATCGTTGCGGTCAAATATTCTCTTCCGATGTGTACCAGCAGAAAATTCGCCGCTGATGGGAAAGGAGTCAGCCAGGAAAATTGTTTCAGTTGATTAAACAGAAATTCCCGTTCTATCTTCACCAATTCACGAGTTCTTTGAAGGTAATCGGTTTCGTCCAGCAACATCTCCCCGGCAATCTGCGCAAAAATATTTACTGTCCACGGCTCTTTGTATTGATTCAGACGTTCAGTCAGATTTTGATGAGCGACTAAATAACCCAAGCGCAAGCCGGGGATAGCGAACAATTTTGTCATCGAACACAGTACTACTAAATTGGGAAAATTTATTACCTCTCCACAAACAGAGTTATGATGTGATTCGTCAGTAAAATCGAGGAATGCTTCGTCAACGACGATAAGGTTTTTCTCGAGTGTTGTCGCTAAAGCCAAAATTTGGGATTTTTGAAATAGTTGGCCGGTCGGATTGTTGGGGTTACAAAGGAAAAGAATTGCAGCATCTCTCGCGTCGGCAATCAAATGGTCTATATTCAACTGAAAGCACGTTTCATGTAATAACAGATGATGTCGTACTCGCCCTCCAACCAATGAAACGCTGCGTTGATAATCTGAAAACGTCGGTTCAATAATCACAGCATCTCGAGCATGTAAACGTTCACTACAACAGCGGCTAATCAGATAAATCAATTCCGTAGCTCCATTGCCTACAATGATATTTTCCTCTGATAAATTCAAATGATGGGCGAGCTTGCGACGCGTGCGTCGGGAAGAGGAATCGGGATAGCGATTCAAAAGGGCAAACCCTTTTTTTATAGCATCTGCTAGAGACTCCGGTGTACCTAAGGGATTAACATTGACGCTAAAATCGAGCAGGCGGTCTGTGTCAATACCATATTGTTCGGCGATAGTTTCTAATTCGCCACCATGTTTTTCAGGGGGGAGCTTTTGCACCATAAAAGTGAATATACTTTGCCAAATCGTTCAGCAACTATCGATTTAGGTACAGTTTATTTTTCCTTTAGACTTCATTAGAATTTTGCCCAAACCAGCCATTGATAAAATCACCTGCGGTAGTAAAAGATCGATTCGCTAGCTCCAATAGCCATTGAGCTACTTCCTCTGTGCATAACTCAGTTGGCCAGCTTTGAACGACACCTTGTTCCACGATACCATAGGTAGAGCGTCCATGCCAGGGACCTGCGGCGTCGGCTTCTGCGGCGAGTGTATTGAGTTGTTTTAGCATCCTTTCCTCAAATCTATCTCTTATTCCGGATTCATTTTGACTTATAATTTCTCGCAGTTGCCCACCGGGAAAATGTGTCCATACAGGCGCGCTAAAGCAAGCAATCACAGACTTAGCACAGTATTCGACACATTGTTGAGCGCTCTGAGATTGCGCCACAAACCGTTCACTAGCTGCTGCTTGTCTTGCATCAAATAGAGCCCGTTGCGCTTCCCTTAACCAACCTCTTGTATACTCATCGTTGGTCATTTTCATCATCCTCTAACTTTAGAGAGATTATCTCACCTGGCTTCATAGGTCTTCCCATCTCCCAGACGGGTTGTCCGTCGTAGAATTTGTGAACCAAGCCTTTTTTTTGAGCGAGAGAAACGATGCGATGGAAAATCTTTTTTACTCTCCCTTTGTCGTGAAGTAGTACGCCGTCGGAAGCCATTATTACGGTATACCAACTGGGGATAGCTTTCAAGCCGCGTAAGGTGTAAAAGAGGACGTCCGCTCCTCTGCCGTATCTTTCCCAGGCCAATTTTTGCAGTGCGCTTCGCATCTCATCTCGTTCCTTATCGCTAACACTAACTCTTTGGATGACGAAAAAGTCTATATCGCTAGTCCATTTTTTGAAGCAGCCATGAGCCAATGAGCCTGTGACGCCCACCGCTTCTGTTTTCTCCAACAATTCTTTCAGAGCGCTTATATCTTCCTTGAGGCTTTCTATTGTAGGAATAGGATAATTATTCACTCTGTTCATCCTTTCTCCTTCAATTCAAGGTCTGCCTTCGAGCAAAGCGAAAGAGCACCATTCTATCTTATCGACCATTCCTTAGAGAATCATTTCATGATTACCATCTTGCGTGTGGCGATGAATTTGCCTGTCCTGTTTCCAGCGAGATTTAGCGGTTCAATTTGCAAAGTGTAGAAGTATATCCCACTGGCTACTTCCTGACCATGGTTATCCCGACCATTCCAGTAAGCAGCTCTATTCTTGGTGAGATATACGCCCGCCTTTTGCCTGCCTAAATCCAAGGTACGCGTAACCTGACCTCTGGTGTTATAAATGGTAATAGTAACCTG
>DTYX01000062.1 GCA_012961655.1 Candidatus Poribacteria bacterium | reverse complement strand
TTGCTCGTGAGACATTGAAATTTGCACAAATGTTTTTGCACATGGGTGTCACAAACACCTGGTTGTATCGGATGCTGGTGGGAAGGCTGTATTACGCAGCTCATCACCTTGGCAGGCGAGTGCTTATTGAAACTAGCTTGCAACCGGAGCAATGGCGTGCCAATGTGCATCGACGAGTGTTGGACGAATTGAATCGGCAGTATGTGACAACTATACCTGTCAAAGCAGTTGATAGAAATCGGCAAAATGATAGGCGGTTGGATAAAGGAGCAAAATAAATAGAACCAGCCGCTGGATATTCAAAGACGGGCTAGTAGCCAGTTCTGCGAATTCGACAAGGAGGTGGCTTTTGGCGACAATCAATCTTTTCGACCGCGTGCTAAAAATTTTGGGGCGGAATTATGCCGAGGCTTTTCTCAGGCTCGCATTTCCGAATCAACCGCTACAACTCATCGGAACGCAAGAAAACGTTGAACTTTCGCTCCCTGACCATCGCATCGACTTTCTGCATCAAGTGAGATGGGAGAATCAGGAATATCTGCTTCATTTTGAATTTCAATTGGAACATCGCAGGGACGTTCCGCGTCGTGTATTTGTCTATTCCGCCGAATTAACCGAGCAGTTCAGGAAACCCGTGATTTCGCTGGTCTTATATCTCGAACGACGTGAGATACCTATTCCTGACGAATACACCGTCAAAATAGGCGAGTCAGTAATCCATCGTTTCAACTATCCGGTTCTGAAACTTTGGGACTATGAGGCGGAGATTCGTTCGGGACAGATGCCGGAATTCGCCCCATTGCTGGTGATGTTGGCTGCCGAGCCAAAGGAAGATGTTTTGCTTAAGGAGAAAGAATTAATCTTACGCGAGAGCAATCCACAAAAACGCGCTGATTCATTGGCAACCGCTGTGATGATTGCTTCTCGTTATTTTGATAGGGATTGGTTATGGCAATTTTTTCAAGAGGAGGTGGAACAGATGCGTCACTCTACTTTTATTGAAGATTGGATTGAAGAAGGAATCCAACAGGGAATCCAACAGGGAATCCAACAGGGAATCCAACAGGGAATCCAACAGGGAAAACAGTCACTCCTTCTTCAACAACTGAAGGCAAAATTCGGGAGACTTCCCGCATCCGTAGAGGAACGGATTCGAGCGATTACCAGTGAACAGGAATTGGATATGCTCAGCCTTCGTGTCCTGACAGTGAATAATCTTGATGAGATGGGACTCGACGACAGAAAAAGTAGCCTTGAAGCTGTAAACACCAAATGATAAACTTTTTTATATCCATATTTTTAATCTCAGCATCCATAATCTCCTATGAAATTATACTGATGCGTCTTTTTTCCATTGTTCAGTGGCATCACTTCGCATATATGATTATCAGCTTGGCGCTTTTGGGATTTGGGGCAAGCGGGACGGCGATTGCGATATTTCAAAGATGGATATTGCGGTATTTTAAGCAGGCATTCATCGGTTGCGGTATTATATATGCTTATGCTACCGTGGGATGTTTCTTACTCAGCCAGTCGGTGCCTTTTAATCCATTCATGATTATTTGGGACATTCGACAGTATTTCTATCTGCTGACCAATTATCTCATTTTGTTCGTACCGTTTTTTTTCGGCGCAAGTTGCATCGGCTTAGGGCTGATGAAATTCAGAGAACATATAAACCGCTTGTACTTTGCGGACTTGGTTGGCGCGGGAACGGGCGCGTTAGTAATTGTGCTGGCGATGTATTTTATCCCTCCTGAGAATAATTTGCTGTTGGTTTCCGGTTTAGGTTTCTCGTCAGTTCTCACAGCTACTATTTCTCCCCCTTTATCAAAAGGGGCTGGGGGGATTTCTCAACTGAAGACAAACATCAAAAATGCTGGTATCATTGCATTTCTCGCTTTATCTTTCATAGGATATTTCGGACTGTTTAGGAACATCAAGCTGAATATCTCTCAGTACAAGGGGTTGAGCGCCACACTGAATTTTCCAGATGCGAAAATATTGGACAAGAAATTTAGTCCATTGGGATTGTTGCACGTCGTCAGCAGCAAATCCATCCGACACGCGCCGTTAAGTTTAGCTTACGAAGGAACGTTGCCGCAGCAACTTGCTCTGTTCACCGATGCGGATTCGATGAGCGCCATAACAAAAGTCGAAGATATATCTTTTATGGACTATCTCGATTACACTACATCCGCTCTGCCATACCATCTTTTAAAACAGCTCAAGGTACTCATCTTAGGCGCGGGCGGCGGCGCTGATGTCCTCGCCGCCTTGTATCATAACGCCCGCTCTGTGGACGCAGTGGAGTTAAATCCTCAAGTCGTTGAGCTTGTCAGAGATAAGTATGGAGATTTTACGAACCATATTTATCCACCAGAAATCCCCCCTAACTCCAGTTTTACAAAGAGGGGAACAAGTGATGGTAAAGCGATTAGCAAAAAATGGCCGGTGCAGGTTGTAGTCGCTGAGGCGAGAGGATTCGTTCAGTCCACTGAAGAACGCTACGATTTAATCCAAGTGGCGCTATTGGATTCTTTCAGCGCATCTGCCTCCGGAGTTTACGCGTTGAGCGAAAGTTATCTGTATACGACTGAAGCTATTCGTCAATTTCTAAGACATCTCAGAGAGGGAGGCATACTCGCCATCACGCGTTGGCTAAAACTGCCGCCGCGCGACACCTTAAAACTTTTTGCGACAATTGTTGCCGCCCTTGAACAGACGGAAAGAGAGAAAGATGTGGGAATTCCGTTCAAGCAACTGATATTCATCCGCAGTTGGAAAACCGGAACGATATTAGTGAAAAATGGTCGCTTCACCGATGAGGAAATCTCCGCGACGAAACAATTTTGCGCCAAAAGGTCTTTCGATTTAGTCTATTACCCAGGTATCACTGAGGCAGAGGCAAATCAGTACAATCTGTTGGAACAGCCGGAATATTTCCGCTCCGTTCAGACCATTATCTTCGGAGATAGACGAACGTTTTTCGAGGATTACGCATTTAACATCAAGCCTGCCACTGACAACAAACCGTACTTTTTCCATTTTTTCAAGTGGAAATCAGTGCCGCTTTTCCTCGAAACAATGCGGAAAGGTTGGATTCCTTTCGTCGAGTGGGGGTATATCATCCTCATCGCAACGCTAATTCAAGCTGTTTTTGTGAGCATTATTCTGATTTTGTCGCCGCTATTCGCAATGACTTTGAAAGAACGAGAGGCACTCGCCGACGCGAATGGACAAATGCCGGCTATGCCTGATGCTTTAGAAGAATCTAAAACCCGAACAACAAATATTCGGATATTCATCTATTTTCTATCGCTCGGCTTGGGGTTCATGTTCATCGAAATAGCATTTATCCAGAAATTTATCCTGTTGCTTTCTTACCCAACTTATGCTATAGCTGTAGTATTGTGTTCTTTCTTAGTCTTTGCGGGTTTCGGCAGTTTATCCTCTAAAAGATTGCGATTGGGATACGTGAAGCCTGTGATAATCGCTGTGCTATCCATCATATTCATATCTTTGCTTTACCTTCTGTTTTTGGATGACCTGTTTCGATTGTTTATCTCCCAAGCCGACGTGGTGAAGATTCCCATAGCAATTATGCTCATAGCGCCGCTTGCGTTCTTCATGGGCATGCCTTTCCCTTTGGGCCTGCAGAAAGTGTCGGGCACCGCGCCGAATCTCATTCCATGGGCATGGGGAATCAACGGTTGCGCCTCCGTTATCAGCGCTGTGTTAGCAACTTGCTTGGCAATTTCGTTCGGATTTACGATGGTCGTAATTATCGCTGCGGTGTTGTATGGAATTGCTGCGATGGTTTATCAATAGGCTCATACTCAGAGTTTCACGTTTCATGCATTACGTTTCACGTTTTACGAAGAAGATGTCAAAATGTGTGTGGGCTCAATACACAAATGTTTTAGATAATTTAGATTAAATGAGGTGAAATATGCCAAGAGTAAACAAAGCTATTGAGTTACTTGAACAGGGACAGCCCATCTATTATACGGGAATTAGAGAAGTGAGTTTTGAAGCGGGCGTCGAAGCTGCTCAAACATGGGCTGACTACATCAATGTCGAAATGGAACACGGAATTTTCGATATTTCTGCGCTCGATGCTTTCATGCGCGGACTTGTGGAAGGCGGCCCCACCAAAAGTGGTCATCGAACACCTGCCGTGATTATCACATTGCCGACCAACGGAAGTAGTGAGAACGTAATCCGAGCCAATGCCTGGATGTTTGGACAAGCACTCAACAGGGGAATTCATGGAATTTTGTTGTGTCATGCAGAAGATCCAAAAGCTATAAAAGCCTTCGTCGAATCAGTTCGGTATCCATTTCATACCATCGGTGTCGGAGAAGGTCTGGATGATGGCCGCCGTGGCAATGGAGGGCAAGGCAGCGCTGCCCCAATCTGGGGCATCTCAGTTCAGGAATATATGGAACGAGCCGACGTTTGGCCGCTGAATCCGAAGGGCGAAATTCTGCTCGGACTGAAAATCGAAAATAAACGCGCTTTAGCGAATGCTGAAGAGAATGCGAAGGTTCCCGGAATCGCCTTTGCCGAATGGGGACCAGGAGATATGGGCATGTCTTTGGGGTACGTCGGTGAACGTGATAATGAGAAGATGCTTGTCGTTCGTAAACGTGTTTTTGACGCCTGCAAGTCCGCTGGCATTGCTTTTCTGAATGGCGTTCGACCGGACAATGTTAAAGAGATAATTGATGAAGGGGTTATGATTGGTTCGGGAAGCGAAGAAGCGGCGGACATCGGCAGAAAGTACACTAAGCGCAGTATACCTTGGTAGAGGAGCGTGAAACGTGAATCGTGAAACGCAAAGAGAGAAAGTCCACAAATCACGTTTCACTCCCACTTGATACTTATCGACTGTGGAGAAGGCACAATGCGCCAAATGCTGTGCCATTGCGGTTCGTGTAAGAATCTGTTGACACATCATCATATAGACCACATCTATGGCATTGGAGGTATGGCGATGGATATTCTAAAGAGGTTTGAGATAAGTCAATATCCTGAAGGAGAAGAAGCAGTAGAATTGGTACTATGTTTTGATAGTGGTTCTCTTAGAGGAAATCTATGACATTTTAGTCGGGCATGATTTTATGCAACTTTATGGAGTTAAGTTGCTTCCTCACGAAGGTGATATAGAGATAGATGAGGGTAGGTTAAAACTAGCACAGAGAATAAGATTGTTTAGCAGCAATGAACAATGAATATCGTCAAGCATCATAAGACGAAATCGTTGGTGAGCGAAGCGAACCGTAAGGCGAATCCCCCCTCCTGTCTCCCCAGAGGGGGAAAGCCACAGTCGGTGAACGAAGTGAACATAATTATGGCGAAGATAACAATATCTAACGTAAAAATAATCAATGGAGAATTAAAACATGGAGAAAACAAGACCAAGAGCTGTTTTAGCTATAGCAATCGCTATCGGATTTTTCATTTTACTAACTATCTTTTTGCGCCTTTATGCCAATGTATTGTGGTTTGACAGTCTAAATTTCGCTTCGGTTTTCTGGACTGTATTTTGGACTAAACTTGGCGCGGGGTTTATCTTTGGACCGCTTTTTCTGTTGCTCTTCGGCGCAAATGTCTACTGGGCGATGCGTTCCAGCGCGCCGACCAATTCCGCATTCATCGAAATAACTTTCAAGGAGGAACTGCCGTCATCAGACGAAGAGGCTGAAGATGATGAAACACATCAAACTGAAGAAGGTGGGAATGGGCCTGTCCTCGAACGAAGTGAAGGATTAGATGAAGAGAATACAACTCAAGAACCTTCCGAACCATCTCAACCTTTTTTGACAGATGAAGGGCTAAAATACGCGCTTATAG
>DTYX01000061.1 GCA_012961655.1 Candidatus Poribacteria bacterium | reverse complement strand
GTATCCGAGCAGGGGATATTGATACTTAGCGTATTTTGTTCCCATCACGTTCGCAAAAGCGAAGGAAGAAACGGTGTGTCCCGAGGGGAATGAAGGGGTGAGTTTGGTATTTAAAAGCCGCGGACGATAGTTTCGTGCGCCGAGGTCTGGTCTCTCCCGGTCAATGGCGTATTTCAGGAAAACGTTGATAATTTGAGCGCCAACCAAAGCCGTCGCCGCAATTATGCCGATGTTTTTGGCAGATTCATCTCTCTTGATGTATCCTCTAAAGCATCGTTCTAATGTCAATCCGCCTTCAATGAATGGGGAAATTAGCGATACGGTCTCCAATGTATAATCCAATGGAGTATAACGATTTTGGGATTCAATTTTTTCCAATAATTCTCTATCCAGCTCCTGAAATTTCCGTTTTGCGCTGTATTTCCCTGTTTGACCGATTGGTAATCTCTGTTCAAAACCCGTATGGTAGTATGGAAGTATATGAGTATGCAAGTGCGAACACTTCCATATTTTCATCTGAGCTATACCGACGAATGAACCGCAAAAGAGAAAAGAGTTCACGAAAAGACAGATGGCTATCTTCTTCATAATCTTCAACTACTTCCAACTGGCATTTGAGTAAGTCCATTGCTTCTACTAAACGCGGCAATTGCAATTCAGCAAACCGTTCGCTTTTCTCAGCTTCGTTAAACTGCCTTTAAATTGCCTGTGGAATGAGTTGAAGTGAAAGACGGGTAGATTTTTTATTTGGTTGACACTTCATTGGGATTTATAGTATAATATAATGTTCTTAACAAATCTAAAAAGTTATAGACCTTATGCTTCAAATTCTACATTTAAAATCATACGGTTGAAGCGTAAATATGAATTTTTCGACTGTTGAGACAACGAACGATGAAAAACCATTTGCCTTTATTAGCTAAAATTTTGATCGATTTATGTCAATTCACTATTATAGTGTGTATTTTAAGTGGTTCCTCTACTGTTTATGGACAGGAATCAAGTGGTATCCGGTCGCAGATGTCAGTCGCTTCATTAACACCGCAAACAGAGTATAAAGTGGGACCTGGTGACACTTTATTTATTGTCGTTTGGGGGGAAGAGTCCTTAAGTGGAATAGTGAATGTCGGACCGGACGGTATGATTTCGATGTCTCAACCCGTGGGCATTTTAAATGTTTCAGGGCTAACAGTCTCTGAAATTCAGGAACTTTTGATGACGCGTCTTTCAGAATATCTCAAGAATCCTCGCGTTACCGTTTCGATTCGAGCTTTTGAAGGTTTTCCTGTACACATAATTGGACAAGTAGAAGCGCCTGCATACTATAAAGTGATTGACAATACTACCTTGCAAGAGCTTATCATGTCGGCAGGCGGTACGACTGAACTTGCTGATTTGAAGCATGTCCGTTTATTCCGAACTGATGAAGAAGGCGAAATACAAGAAGAGGAGATAGATTTTTCTCTCTTCGTAAAGCAAAATGACCTCTCCGCAAATCCCATCCTGAAAGAGAATGATGTCGTTTTTATTCCGCGCATCGCTCGAGCAGAACGCGCGAAAAGCTTAATCACTGTCTTAGGTTCAGTTGCGCAACCTGGCGCCCATGAATTGGAGGAAGCCTTGCCACTTTTAGATGTGCTAACTTTGGCAGGAGGATTGACGCAGTGGGCGGATTTGCGCAAAATTTGGCTGCTTGAACCACCCCCCCTGCCACCCCATGAAGGGGGGGAAAAGACCCCAAATAGCTATGAGCCAAAGAAAATTTCACTTGAAGATTATCTAACCGGCAAAGATCCAAATGCAAATCCGATTGTCTCCCCAGGTTCGGCAATTTTTGTTGAAACCACTCAATTGCCACAGGAACCGACTTTCCCTGTAAATGTTATCGGACAAGTGAGAAGCCCTGGCGCATATCGGGCAACTGAAAAGACACGCCTGGCAGACGTCCTGTTTATGGCGGGGGGATTTTCACAGTGGGCGCAAATCGACAAGGTCGCTATCATTCATACGGCTTCCCATAGTCCAAGGTCCGTAGAAGTGGATGTGACAAAATATCTCACCTCAGGCGATATGGAAAGCAATCCGCAGGTTTTTGAGGGGGATACGATAATAGTGCCGCTTAATGAAAGAGCGAAAAATATTCCACCCATTCACACTATTTTTTCGAAATCCATGACTATCAGTGTCATGGGTGAGGTAAGAAAACCGGAAACTTATGAATTGTCGGAAAAGACGAATTTTTGGGAAGCTATAATTATCGCTGGAGGTCCAACCACCGACGCGGACCTGGAAAGGGCAATGCTTATTCAGGGTGTAGAGGGTGGACAAGATCGAATCGAAGTTGATTTGGAAAAAGTATTGACAGAAGGGCAATTTTCTCTTATGCCGTCTCTGAAATCAGGGGATACAATCTTTATCCCTAAGCAGAAAGAGAAGCCTGGGATTTGGAGGCAAATTGTAAATGTGGCAAGAGATGTCTCAACTATTGGTTTAGCTATTCTCATTATATTAGGACGGAGATATTAAGGCTGAAGTATGAAGGCTAAAGGGAGACAAGGCTGAGGAGTGACGCTATGAACAAAAATAATAATTATCAAAATCCAGATAACGATTATCAACAAGAATTAGGCGAACCTGAAATTCATTTACGCGACTATCTTTATGTTATTCTAGTTCGTAAATGGTTTGTGCTTTTGGGTTTTATGGCGGTATTATTTGCCACGATATACTATATTGTGACCACTACCCCGACTTATGAAGCGAAAGTAGAACTACTTTATGAGAAATACCGGTCGACGCCTATCTTAATTCAAGGGCTCGAAGTTTCAACGAATCCATCTTCCTTACAACTCGAAGCGCAAAAACGTATCCTCAGAAGCCCCCTAATTGTGCAGGAAGTTGCATTACGCTTCAACGCTTTAGACCCAGATTATAATCTTACCCTGGAAGAGATTGCCAAAAATCTCGATATCTCCTCACCTCCCAAAGCGGATAATGTATTAGAACTTTCTGCAACCGCTGATTCTCCTCAAAAAGCCGCTGCCCTTGCAAATATTGCAACAGATGTTTATATTGCCAAAGTAAATGAACGAAAAAATTCTGACCTTGACCGCGCAATAACTTTTTTGGAACGGCAGAAGAATACTTTGGATGAAATGTTGCAAAAAGATGAGCAAGATTTGAACCAATTTCGAGAACGAGAAGGTATCATTCTCTCATCTAAGGAGGGGTCAAAATTAGGCTTTAGTTTGCTATCCCAGTTGGGGCGATTGCAGCAGGATGTGCTTGATGTGCAGATGGAACGCGATTTGGCAGAGATACAATTGACAACTGTGCAAGGGCTCATCGCTGAAAAAAAGGAGAAAATGGACGCGGATACTCAAGTTGCTTTGCTCACAGGGGGAGGGATGAGCCAAATTGAATCACTCCAATCAAAGATTGTAGATATGCAATTGGAACTAGATGCGATGAAGGAAGAGAAATCACAGAAGCATCCTGACGTCATTGATTTGGAACAGAAAATAAAAGCTGCGAATGCCAGGTTAGATGCAGAATTTTCAAAGTTAATTGAAAAACAAGATTTGGGGAGTTTCAATTTAATCTCGGAATGGCAGAATCTCATCAAGCAATCTGTCGATTTAACAGTAAAAATCAAAAGTTTGGATGGAAAAGAGAAATTGCTTCAAAGCAGGGTAGACCAATTCAGAGAATCCCATCCAGAATTGGTGGAAACAGAAGTAGAATTAATGCGCCTTGAACGTCAAAAGCGGATACATGAGGAGACATATTCCTTTCTGATGAATAGATATGAGGAGACGCGGCTACTCAAACAGATGCAGACATCAGATTTCACAATTATTACGAATGCAAAGGAGCCTAAATCGCCCATTAAACCGAAAAAGAGATTGACCTTGGCGCTAGGCGTCGTATTGGGATTGATGTTAGGGTTGGGGGCCGCGTTTTTCATAGAGTATATGGATGATTCTTTGAGACGCAAAGAAGATATCGAACGTTGGTTGAATGTTCCAGTTATTGGAATGGTCCCACGCATAGCGCCGGTTCATCCCTCCTCCTTACCCTCTCCCACCAAAGTATCACAATCCCCCCAGCCCCCTTTAATAAAGGGGGAGGAATTTACTGTTGATTTCGATACGTCTTCGGCTACTCAATCCAAGGATAATGTTCTTCATAATCCTTCTAATCTTCCAAAGCGAATTGGGGATGATAATAATGATATAAATCAAAGTAAGGACAACTCAGAAGATCGAGCCACGAATTTAAACTCATCCCGATTTATCGGGACTGCTACCAAACGCCGCAAAAAGCGTCGCAGCCAGTCTCATCTCAAAAAGAGCAGCGAACTTCTGGCGCGTAGTCTCATTTACAATAAAGCTAAAGACATTACTGAAAGTTATCGCTCACTGGCGGCTAATATTCAATTTGCCAATGTCGATAAACCTGTGAAGGTTGTATTGATTACCAGTCCCACCCCAGCCGAGGGCAAAACATTAACAGCGGGAAATCTCGCCATCACTATGGCGCGATCAGACAAGAAAACGCTTCTCGTAGATTGTGATTTCAGGCGTCCTGCTCAACATCGACTGTTTGCACAACCAAGAGAACCTGGGTTATCCGATTATCTGATAGCGACGCCAGTGGAACATCCCGATGAAGTCGGGGAGGAAACTTCCGAAATAATTCATGGTCTGATAAGAGAAACGGAAGTTGATAACTTATCCTTGGTGACTTGCGGCCAGATTCCACCCAATCCGATACCACTGCTCGCTTCGGAAAGGATGAAGGGATTAATTGAAAAATGGCGGGAGGAATATGATATCGTCTTATTCGATTCTCCGCCGCTTTTGTCCGTCGCTGATGCTTCTATCCTGGCTTCTGAAGTAGATACGGTCATTACGGTTGTACAAGCTGGACAGACAAAACGCCAATCTGCTCAACATGCTATGGAAATGTTGGAAAAAATGGGTCAGGAATCGTTTGGCGTCATCCTCAATAACATCGATTTTTCAAAACACTACGGCTCACACTACTATTACTATTACTACTATCCTCGGAAGTATTATAGTTCAGAAGAGGAAGATGAGGAATAAACGTGTGCGCGAGCGAAACTCCACCTCCGCGCCGGCTCTTGGAGGTTCAAGATATGGAAACATTACCTCTTACTAGTAAACCATCAAAAATGAGCTTAGCGGAATTTTACGCGCTTTCGGAAGGCCCGCCTTACTACGAGTTTGAAGCTGGAGAGTTGATTGAAATGAACCGACCAACACCCCGCCATCAAAGAGTTTTGAGCGAATTAATCGCGGAATTGACGCTTTACTTGCGCCAAAACCGATTGGGACGTGTATACCCAGAGGTGAACGTCGAGTTTTTCGCGAGCATAGTATACACTCCTGACCTTGTTTTCTACACTTCAGAAAACGTCAGAACTCTTGACGAAAATATCCCATTAACTCAACCGCCGACGTTAGTAGTAGAAATCCTTTCGTCCTCCACTGCGTGGCGCGATATGACGCGCAAGCTAAAAATGTATTGTGAGGCGGGCGTGGCGTGGTATTGGCTGATTGACCCAGATGAGTTGACCGTAATCGAGTATCATCTTGCCGAAAGCGGGCGTTACGAAGTTACGGCGTGCGTGGAAACGGGTCAGGTATTTTGTCCTGGCGTTTTTGAAGGACTTGAAATAGACCTTGCCGCGCTGATGGGCGAAAATCGTTCGTAGTAGCGCAATTCATTGCGCGTCGATGTCGTTCGTAGTAGCGCAATTCATTGCGCGTTCCGATGTACTACTGGATAAATCCCCTTATTACAAACGGCCCGGGTAAGCGCGATCTTCTATTTCAGCGATGTATCTCTCCGCTTCGATGGCTGCCGCTGCGCCTGAACCCGCTGAGGTAATGGCTTGACGGAAGAGGTGGTCTTGCACATCTCCAGCGGCGAAGACGCCCGGTACACTGGTACGTTGTCTTTTGTCAGTGATTATGTAGCCCCGTTCATCAAGCTCGATTTGCCCTTTAAAGATTTCGGTGTTTGGGATATGACCAATGAAAACAAATACGCCTTCAGTTGGGTGAATAGTTTGTTCATCAGTCTTGACATTTCTCAGACGCACAGCATTAACGCCTTTTTCATCTCCCTGAATCTCTTCGACAACTGAATCCCAGATAAATTTGACCTTTTCGTGGTTGAGAATCCGTTTTTGTAGGACAGAACCGGCTCGAAGACGGTCGCGGCGGTGTACCAGGTGGATTTCCGAGGCAAAACGCGTCAGGAACAGCGCCTCTTCGACCGCAGAATCACCGCCGCCAACTACGACAACAGAACGGTTTTGGAAGAAAAAGCCGTCGCAAGTGGCACAGTAAGAAACACCTTTGCCGGCAAACTCCGCTTCGCCAGGAATATTGAGTTTGCGGTGTGACGCGCCAGTACAGATGATGACTGATTTCGCAAATAATTCCGATTCATGAGTTTTAATTCGGAACGGATGCTGCGCAAAATCCACTTCGGTTACTACATCGAAGAATAAAATCTCAGTGCCGAAGTGCATCGCCTGCGATTGCATAATTTGAATTAACTCAGCCGCGTTTTCTCCTTTAAACCCTGGATAATTTTCTATATCGGTCGTCGTCGAGACTTGCCCGCCGATTTCACTGCCAGTTATAAGTACGGGATGAAGATTGGCGCGGGCGGCGTAGAGAGCCGCGGCGAACCCCGCTGGACCGGCGCCAATGATAATGACATTGCGAATCTTTTCGTCATGATGACTCAGTACCGGAGGAGTAATTTCCGCCGTGGGTAGGATGATTTCCGGCGCGGGCAAGGTGGCTTCCTGCGCCTCAAGATTAAACATCTTGTCCAGTTCGCCCGAAACTGCTAACGCTTCCAGCGCGTCATCATCGCCAATATGTTCGCCATCTATAAAAATTTGAGGCACATCGCGACGGCCGCCTGTGAGTCGCTCAATTTCATCGCGAAGTTTCTCGTCGTCCTGAATATTTATCTCATCGTATTCAACCCCTTTACTGCTCAATATGCTTTTAGCCTTTTCGCAGTAAGGACAAAAATCGGTAGTGTAAACTTTGACTCGTGCCATTTAATACTCCTTTCAGTAATTCCGAATTCCAGTTTCACTCACCACTTGTTACTCGACTTCCAAGCAATTCTTCGGTCGGTTTCTTATACTGCTGTACTTTGTCATTAGCGCTGGCAAATATCGCTATTGCTTCTTCAATCTCTTTTTGGGCTTTCTCTATATTACCTTCGACTAAGGATTTTTTAGCGTCGGAGAGTTTATACAGACCTTGCCTCATCAACCCGCCCGGCCCTGTTGTCGGCGTTTCAACCAAAAAGAGCTTTTCCAATGCTTCATCAAATGTCCCTTCCCCTGCTAGCTTATCTTCCGCTGCGACAATTATCTGTTTGAGCAGCGGCAACTTTTTAGACTGAAGGAAGACAGGCTCAACATAGAAGAGGGAATTTTCCACCGGTATAACCAGCAGGTTTCCTCTGAGGACTCGAGAATCTCCTTGCCCCCAGAGTGAATGGTCTTTGGAAATCTGTGGATGGGCGTCGATACGTTCTTCTATCTTCTCAGGTCCATCAATGCTTACACCCTTGGGTAATGCGTAAATA
Organism: Candidatus Poribacteria bacterium; assembly: GCA_012961655.1. GTDB lineage: Bacteria > Poribacteria > WGA-4E > DTYX01 > DTYX01 > DTYX01. Next base: position 3,474 of record DTYX01000061.1, on the reverse strand, counting down.
ACCATTTCACCATAATGCGGCGGGTCGCAACGCGCGACCAGCCAGGCGCTCATATTCAACGTCCTTTTGGGAGGTGTAAATGGAAGCATGTTCACGAATTCTGCTTTATTTTCACCCGGCAAAGTTAAAGTGGCGTAATACGGTTTCATCGGTATACGAATATTGGTACCGCTCTTATCATCGTAATATGTCTCCTTAGGCAGATTCCATGAATCTGATTTATCGTAGAATTGCACTGGGTTCTGCACGTGATAATCGGTATACTTTTGCGCGAGAATATAGGTAAATGTATCTGGAAAGCGAAGATGAGCGGCGACACCGTCGGGAATATCCTCTTTCGGCTTAAATAGGTCTGGAAAGATTTTGCGGTATGTTTGAATCAATGGCTCATCTTCATCCAAAATATAGTAATTTACATCTCCATTGTACGCGTCAGTTATTGCGACAGCGGCATTTCTTATGTAATTGAATTTACCATATTCGGGATGTCGATGCACTTCAGAATAGGGATAGTTACCGTTTGTAACGTAGGTATCGATGACCCACCACAGTCTGCCGGAATTGCCGATGACGATAAATGGGTCACGGTCAAATTTCAAAATGGGCGCAGCAGTTTTCGCCCTCTTATCAATTCGCCGCCGGAACATAACCTTGCTGTCATCCCTAAGATACCGAGTCAAGAGGATATTCAGTCTGGCAAAACGCCAATAAAAAGAATATCTTCTAAAACCTTTTCCCAAAGGAATCCCGCCGCTGCCATCATACCTAGTATACTTCTCGCCTTCCAATCCAATAGTTCCACTTAGTTGAGGGTAGTCAAATTCCTCAGATGCGGTATTGATGAAAACAAAATCTTTTGTCATCTCTCCGTAGTAGATTTCGGGGCGAGTAATCTTTAACCCATAATACTCGTATACGGGCAAGCCTGGCTGTTCAGGTTTCGGTTGAATGCCGCCCAACCACATCACCGGCTCACCTTCATCTGTCTTTTCATTCACCGGGGCGACACTGACACCATAGCCGTGGGTATATACAAATTGATTGTTAATCCAATTCTGCGTCGGTAATCCTTCGGGATATATCTCTCTGGCTGCTAACATCACCTGGCGGTATTCGCCATCCACCCAATAGCGGTCGACGTCGGCGTCTGTGTAAAAATCGTAATACTCTCTATAACTCTCTAATTCTTTGAGTATTATGTACAGCACATGCCTATCCCACATCTGAATGTTACGAAGAATCTCCGGATGGTTTTTGATTAAATCTATATTCGCTATGCTTTTGACGAATCTATGTTCTTTTATCTTATCCAGGCTATACGCTTTGCGGGTACCGTTGATATTGTGTTTCAGATAGGGAATTTCTATCTCCCTTTCCGTCGGAACGACCCGAAAACGCTGATAAAGGTTGGGATATAGCCAAACAATGAGGACGTAGCTTGTGAGCCATATCGTAGCCCCAGCGTACCAGAGCCAGCGTTTACGCCAGAAAGCATTCGCGAGTACGACAATAGCAATGCCGATGACAATGAGCGTAAATATTTTATAGGCGAGTACTTGTTGAGCATCGGCGGCGCCTATGCCATATACCTTTGACGGCCAAATTCCGCCGCGTTGATGCAACAGCAGTTGAAAAGTATTTATCTTACCCCGCCAGTAAGAGATGCCCGCAAGCATAAGCCAAAATACCGTACCATGAATAAACATGGCGTTTCTCGCTCTTTTCATGGTGTGTGGGTCGCGACTATAGTAATAGTTATATATCCACGCGGTAAAAATAATGGTTATCCACATCAATACTTTTGCCCAGACGCTCACCCATTTATAAAAGGGCAGAGTGAAGAGATAATAGCCAATCTCTTGGTTAAAAAATGGGTCTGTATCGACGGACTCAGCGATATATAGTTTTTCATCCAATCCTCCCCAATCTCCGCGTACACGCTGAGGCAAAGCGAGACTTGTCGGGCTGGATAATCCACTGGTTACAATTCTGCGGCTACCTGTGCTCAGGTTAATGGCGGAGATTTCACCGCTGCCTGATTCCGCCACGTATAACTCTTTGCCATCCTCCGCCAAAATTATATCTTTCGGACTCGATAATCCTTTGGCGACCTTAGTGATAATACCGCTTTCGACATCGACCTTACTAATTGCCCCAATGCGCCATTCAACCACATACAAATAACGTCCATCTTGACTCAGAGCCAAAGCCATAGGTTTGTCTAAATTTTCTAAGCTCCTTAATAATTCCTTATCATCGTCTGATGTATTTAAAAGTCGGTTCTGCTCATCTAGTGTAAGTTGGTCTGGTCGAGCGCGTTGCATGTTCTCCTTTTCCAGTACCGATTTATTGAACATATTCACACCGCGCTCAAATTTTTGAGTAAGCCATTTTCGTTTATTTTGCTGTCTTTTCCTCCGATTTTGAGGTGATTCAGATAGACTTCTGAGTATCTCCTTATCATCATTGGGTATACTTTTAAACCGTTGCAGCTCATCTTCTGACATCCGATCAGGAAGTGGACGATTTTCATTTTCCCTCTTTAATACCGATTCATTGAACATATCCACGCCACTTTTAAACTTCTCAATCAGCCATTTCCGCTTCTTTCGTCTCTGTTTTGACTCCGCTTGTAAAACAGCATTTAGAATCTCTTCAACTCTTCGTTTCCTCTCTCTCTTAGATAGAATCTCATCTTCCTGCAAAATCTTTTTTAGCACTTCTTGCGCTTTCTGTTTCCTCTCCTTCTTCGGCAGGATTACCGTTTCGCTGACATTTTTTAAGTCGCCGCTACCGCTTAAATCCCTGATTCTGATAATTTCATTACTACTAAATTCGGCGACATATAGAATGTTATTCCGCTGGTCGAAAGCCATGCCTCTGGGTTGAGATAAACCTTTAGCGATTTGAATATACTCCCCAGAGTTTGGGTCTACTCTGAATATATCGCTACCGCTGGTTACGTACAAAACGTTTTCATTTTCATTGTATGCCAAGCCGCCGAGATGAGATATTTTTTCAGCTAATCGCATAAAATCGCCGGTAACTTCATTCACCTTGAAGACTTCATCATCACTCGCGACGTACATGGCATTGTTCTGGTCGAAAACGATATCAACCGAACGAGAAAACTCCGTCTTCAGTCTGGTAACATCGCCGTTTTCAACATCGACGGTGGAAATTTGCCCACGTCCCCATTCCGCCACGTACAAGTCTCCACCGCTATTAAAAGCAAGACTCATCGGACGGAAAAGACCAACGGATAAAGGAGATTTTGTCGAATTTGGGTCAGTGCTGGTTGGGTCAATAGTGTAAACGCTATCCGTCAAAGCGACATACAACATACCGTCCGACGCAAAGGCGAGATTAAACGGATGATTAAGGTCGCCCACCCAAGAGGTTACTTCGCCCGTTTCCACATCCACCTTAGATATTTCGCCGCTCTCGGTCTCCGCGACATACAGGTCTCCGCTT
>DTYX01000060.1 GCA_012961655.1 Candidatus Poribacteria bacterium | reverse complement strand
CAGCTCCGAAATCCAAGCGGCGCTCTTGGAAAATGGAAAAAGTTAATTCTAACTTACTTAAAATCCCCCCGGCCCCCCTTGCCATTTTGCCCTTCCTTTTGTTTAATTTTATTCAACTGATTTTTCAATAATTTACGTTTCAGACGACTAAAATGGTCAATAAAAAGAATTCCATCCAGATGTTCAATTTCATGTTGCAGCGCTCGCGCCATCAGACCTTCCTCTTCAATTTTAACTATCCTACCTGTTTCATCCAATCCTTCAACAACCACTTCAGCAGGCCGCTTAACTTCCTCCCTGATACCAGGGAAACTCAAGCATCCTTCTTCTAATACCACTTCGCCATCTTGACTGAGAATTATTGGATTTATTAAGATTGTCGGCTTATGCGAGTCATCATCAGGTTCGATGTCAATTACGATAATCCTTTTACTGAAACCGACCTGCGGGGCGGCCAAACCAACTCCTCGGTATGCGTACATAGTTTCCAGCATATCCTGCGCCAATTGCCTTTCCGCATCCGTAACCTTTTCAATGGGAGGAGCGCATTCCCGCAATACATTATCGCCGTACAATCTGATTTCCAAAACCGCCATTTCTATCACCTAAGACGCCTCCGATGTTCGTCGGAGATTAGCTACGCGCCGTGGCTTATCACCCCCCAAAAGTAGTGCTTAATTATACCAAAAAAAGTTTTTTAAATCAAGTAAAATTTTCATAAATTTTACGAAGTAACATGCAAAGCCAGTTTGCCAGATTACAGGTACCAATTTAGTACTCTCGGTAAAGTTAATCAAGTAACTTTCACCAATCCAAGTGTGTTCAGCTTGTGTCTATATTTCTATGCCCAACATTGGCTTTTTATAACGTTCGCTATTTTTGTAAGAGGTTAATCGAAGGGAGGCGTGCGGAAAATTTTTTCCGCCCATTTTATGATAATTTTACTTACTTGTGTGGATGATGTTTAGAGCAATACGAGAACCGAATTGCCATATCACAATGTCCCGATTTATGTGTTCAATGAACGAGACCAATTGGTAAGGATTCTACTCAAAGACCACTACCCCATACGCATCAACTTACTCCTTAAATCAACATATCTCCTCCAATGGGAAAAAATTCATCTGCCTTCTGCTGAAGGTCAATCGATGTATTGTGTGGAAAAGCGACGACTTCGACCCGGCAACCTTTCTTCTTTACCATTTCAACTAAGGCACAGAAATCGCCATCTCCACTTGCTAAAATTATTACATCCAAATCATCTAGCATGGAAATAATGTCTATGGCAATACCCATATCCCAGTCGCCTTTGGCTGAGCCATCCAACCTCATCCTGAGTTCTTTGCTCTTAACATGGTAGCCGTTGTGTTCGAGAAAAGAGATAAATGCCGTTTGGTCAACTTCAGGCATCTGGACAACATACGCGACAGCAGCGACAACTGTCCTATCCCCGACTATCATATCCAATAGCTTTAAATAGTCCAACCGGGCATTATATCTATCTTTGGCGGCGTAAAACATATTCTGAACATCGACAAAAACACCGACCCGTTGTTGTTTTTCGGAATCATTGTGTTGTGAGGTATCCTCTACTTGAGAGGGGGTCAATTCTTTTATCTTTTTATGAGCGGATTCTAAAGCCAGGGCTGATTCTTCTCGCAGTTTCTGTAATTTTTTTTGCCAGGACTCTATCTCTTCTGCCGTTGCAATTTTATATTCCTGAAAGTCTTCTTCAATGGATTTCAATTCTACTTCTAACTTTGCTTTGTCTATTTTAAGCTCACCAAGTTCCGTTAAGCCTTGAAGAGCTTTCTCCAATTCATATTTCAGTTTCTTATTTTCTCGTTCCAACTGATGTTGATTTGATTCCTTTCCATTATTATTCACCTCGCGCTTTACCCTTCTCAAACGCAAATTTTCCGCTTCCAACTGTTTAATTTGATGTCTCAGTTCTCCTTTTTCACGGGCAAATTGACTACATGACTTTTTGAGCATTTCAATCTGTTCCAGTAGCTTTTCGTTTTTTTCATTGAGACGTTTTTCTGTTCGGATTCTATGTTCAATCTCTTTTAACTTCTCTTTTAATTCGATTTGTAGGTCGGCAATCTTATCTTCAAGTGCAGCAACTTCTTCAGCGGTATATTGTTCAACATACACATCCTCATTTTCTGCTTCATCCAACTTTTCGAATAAGGTTTCTAATTCCTCTAATTCTTTATATTCCTTCGATTCTAGCTGATGGATACACTCATCATAACTTTCCAGCAGTTGATGAGCGTGGTTATTAACTTCGACGCGTTCATCCATCAACAATGACCAGACAATCGCTGCAAATTCATTATCCTTAACCAATTGAGCCGTGTTTGAAAAAAATAGTTGAATCTCTTCAAGGGTCATATCATGTACCCTATTGTATGCATTGATGCAATGTTTTTCTAAATCCTTAATGATTAATTTACCAGTATCAAATTCTTTGAAGAAATACTCGGCTAGGTCTGAGACGAGGTGTTCAATTGGAATATCAGTAATACGCATACCGTCATATTCTATTCCACACCTATTCATTAATGAAATAATTTCTTGTTGCGTAAAGCCATGTTTAAGAATAAAAGCAAGTTTTTCCTCATTTATTAAATTTTGAATTTTATTGTATATCTGTAACATTATCTCCCTCCCAAAAGAATCGATCTTTTTTACTATAATCTATTTTCAATATCATGTCAACCAAAAATCAGTAAATGAAAGATTATCTTCACTTTTGGCTGATAGTAACTTTCGTATGAATCTTCAGATTCCGTTTTCGGGCGCAGTTACCTTGGTTGATAGCTATTTCGAAACCACTGCTCCCAAACAGACCGACATATTGCCCAACGGGCACATCAGAATAGGTCTTTGAATATTGGCATTCTATGACATCGCCATTATCAAATTGAATTTTCAGGATATCCCCTCTGCTGAATTCGGCTTTATCAAAAAGCTGTTGGGAGATATTTGTTATGGCATTTCCATATTCATCGATGGCGGAAATTTCTCCGATTATCTGACCATTGACAACCCGCGCTTGTTGAATGTCGAGATTTACATAGTTTTTCATAAGCGGGCCGACCTCT
>DTYX01000059.1 GCA_012961655.1 Candidatus Poribacteria bacterium | reverse complement strand
GAAGCCACGGGCCTTTAATAACCATCATTGGAGGAGATGAACGTTCTCCCACATCCCACCATTTTGTGCGTCCCCTGCAACTCGGCCGCTGATGAAATCCTTGCATCTCCCCCCACTCAATGTATTCCAGCGCGTTTGTTCCTCTCAATTCCCCTTTGTCCTTGTGGCACATAAAGATCTTGAACTTTAAGTCTTCAGGTTTGACGATGATGCTTTTGCATTCACGCGGGCTTTTGATGACAGGCTTCAGAAACTCTTCCTCAATGCCCCATTCAGCAATCTTTTTCTCGTCAAGGTAAAAGAACTCATTCGCACCCGTTGTGAAGCCGCGCCGCACCTCCGCAATATCACCGAGGCGGACAAGTTTCCCCTTCCCCTTCTCAAGGATGGTGAAGAAGATATCGGGTGCCCGCAGGTATTTGCCACCCCACTTGTTGCCTTCATATCGGGCAGTGGCGATGCGCTTTCGTCCCTCTTCTGAGGATGTCGGCAGCCCTTCCTCGTAAAGTGTACGTTGTCGGAGGGCGCAAACGCGGAATTCAGGGCGACTCATGCGCTCTTCGGCTTCCTCAATCTCCTGAAAGATGACGGGCGACAGGATGTCTTCAAATGGCACTTTAAACATTACAAAGCGGGCGGTTTTATCGAACCCCCGTTGCTTTTTGTCATCGGGCGGCGAAAGCAGAGCGATGATGGTGTTCACGTCCGCCTGCGCAAATGACCGTTTTGCCTGATTATCTAAAATCATCTTGACGTGGCTATGCTTGAGCAGGAATTCCTGAAGGTCTTTGCCGTAGCCGACATCGAGCCACGAGTTGGACGTGATGAAGCAGAAAGAGCCTTTCGGGTTCAAAAGCGACATCCCATGCAGATAGAAATAGATGTACAAGTCACTTTTGGCGTCAAGTTTGCGGAATTTGCCTTTTGCCGGTTCGTAATCGAAAAATTTAGGATAGGTTGTTGCGACCGAAAGTCGAAGTTTGTCTTTGTATTCCTTCTTGAGTGTGCGCCATCTTGAAACGGTGTAATCGCTTTCTTGCAAGGTAGGGTCGGCGATCTTTTCCTGTCGCACATAAGGCGGATTTCCGATAACGATGTCAAAACCGTTTTTATCACCTTCAAAGATTTCCACGAAGGCGATATCCCAGACAAAAGGCACGTTCTGGTTAGCGCGCAAAGCATCGCGGGTTTGTTGAACTTGTTCCAATTCCCGTTGGCGTTCTTCACGCTGGCGCTTCAATTCTTCAGCATGGAGTTCCATTTGAACTGCTTCCTCTTGTTCCATTTCCCGAAAAAGCACCGTCTGTCTCGGTTGCGGTGATTCGATTTGGCGCGTCAACTTTTGAATCTCATTCTCCAATGCGTGTTGTTTAGCGAAGAGGATGTCATTAAAAATTGATCGCTCCTCCTTCTTGAGCACTTCCTCTGAGCGGAACTTGGCATCCTCAGCATTGTTGTAGAACTTTAATTTCTCACCCTTGAATTGTGTGAGCTTACCTTTGAGTTGAGTTGGAATATCAAGGTGTGTGCGGTGCAGGGATAAATTGATTGAGCCAACCTCTTGCACAAGGCTGTCGCCTGGACGAATCTTGAAGGAAAGGTTAGGAAGCAGTGGACGGAATTTTAGTTGCGAGGGGTGTATTTCCGTTTCCACCATCAGTTGCAACCACAGTCGCAGCTCCGCAACGTGAACAGCCCAAGGCATCACGTCTACTCCATAGAGACTCTGCCCAATGATACGTTTGCGGCGAGTGTAAGCATCTTCTTCAATGCCAAGCTGTCTGTTTGCTCGCTCCTGCAGGTCATCAAGGACAGTGAGCATCCCCACAAGAAACGAACCTGAACCACAGGCGGGGTCAAGCACTGTGATATCGCGCAGCAGAACATTAAGCTCTTTGAAAAGGTCATTTTTTGACAAGGCGGAATCTGCATCCTGTTTTTCGTCAGGCTCATAGGCAAAGACCGCCTCGTAGAGGAGCGGTTTATGTTTCTCGCCCAAATGGTTGGTAAGCCAATCCACAAGGGCGAGCCTGCACATAAGGTCAATTTCGATGCGCGGGGTGTAAAAGATGCCCGCCGAACCGCTTTTATCTTCCTCCTCGATGCCCTCAGAGGTGATGTTTACAAGGCTCTCATAAACCTTTCCTATCATCTCCGGGTCAACAGCGACTTCCTGGTCAAACGGGCTATCTTCGCGGATGGTAAAGTTGTAGCGTTCCAGAAATCCTGGTGTTAGTCCATCGAAACGGTCAAATAGCATTTCAAAGACAGCATCGGGGACGGTGAATGAATGTTTATTGTCCAATTCGTTTTCAGTGAATAATCCACCGTTAAGGTAGGGCGCTAAGGCGAGAGGCTCGCGTATTTCAGGCGGAAAATGCCGCCGGTCGGCGCGTCCTGCCTGGAATTTATTATTGAACGCCTCAAAGAACAGCGGGTAAAGCCAATTTGAAAAGAAGGTATCTTTTGTTTTGTCACCGTAGCGGCGTGGCTCTGTCCCGCCAGATGACGCTACCTTGTAGGCTTCCCAGAAACCGCGCATGAAATCGGGATTATCGCCGAGCCATCGTTTTCGTTGAATGAAATAAAGGAACATCAGGCGATTGAGCAGTTGCAAAGCATAGTCATGTGAAAATAAAGCGTCGTTAGTCTGAGGCTGCAACTCTTTTTGCAAATCGGCGAACAGGCGTTTGTAATCCTCAAAAAAGGCTTTGGTTACAGCTTCGACATCGAATGCTTCATCATGGCGTTGCTGAATTGCCAGTGGAGAGGGCGCTATGAAAGCGACATCCAACATCGCAATACGTTCAGCCGCCGTTCGCAGTCGCTCTTCAGGACCAACCGCAATTCGGCGAAAGAGCCTGCGTCGCCGCTTTGCAGTTTCCTCCGTTGCCGCTGCTCCTTCCTTTACGTTTACGAAGTGCCAGTTTGTCTGGCTGGCATCGGAAAAGACGAAAAGAGCGTAAGGGTGTTGTTGTAGCAAGCGGTTCACAACCGCGCGCTCATCGGTAAGGCGCAATCGGTCAGAAGCCAAGCGGCAATAGAGGATGTGGAATCCGTTGGATTCCGCAAACAGTAAAGGGCTCTCGGCGAGGGCATCATCCGCCGCTTTTGGAAAATCACGTCGTGGCAATGGTTGGTTTAAGCGGTCATAGTTGAGTTGGCGCCAGAAAAGTTCCTTCAGGGATTCGCTACCCTTCCAAGTGGAAAGGATTTGAAATACTGAGTGTTGGAGGTTGTCATTCATCTTATTATCCCCATTGATTATACCGTTAGACTGTAATAGAGTTTTTTATCTTAAATCTATTGTGAACTACTAATAATTTCCATCGTCTCTTCCAAACTCTTAATTCCCGCTGTAGTCCCGATAGCAGTGACGCAGGCGGCGCCCGTGGCGTTAGCCAATTTCGCGGTTTGTTCCAAATCCCATTCCATGATAGTACCCGCCAGAAATCCAGCCACGAAGGCATCTCCCGCGCCTGTCGTGTCTACAGTTTTAACTTTATATGCCGGCGCTCGTATTTCCTCATCTTTTGTGCGGATATAACTTCCCTTCACACTCATCTTCAATCCAACAGTTTTGATTCCATAATTCAGGAAAAAATCTGCGATTTCCGTATGTTCTGTTCGGTTCGTGAGCATCTTAGCTTCCTCAATACTGGGAAGAAAAATGTCCACATAACTTAAGCACGGTTCCAATAAATTGAGCCAATTGCCCTTTGAATCCCAGGCGGTATCCAATGCCGTCGTAACACCCAATTCCTTTGCCTTCCTCAGAACCTTTGCAGTAGTCTCTCCATCGAAGCCCGGCATTAGAAATGAGCCAGCAATATGGAGGATTTTGCATTCTTTAATTAGGTCAAAATCGATGTCTTCGTAACATAATGTCGCATTGGCGCCGATATAGTGCAGAAAACTCCGCTCGGCGCTTGGCGCAATCATCACAAACGTGAAAGAAGTATTTGCGTCAGACGCTCTTTTCACTCCCTGAGCGTCAACGTTATTTTCCTTTAAATTGCGAATGATGAAATCACCGAATCCGTCGTTTCCGACTTTACCCATAGCGCCCGACGAAATTCCCAATCGCGCCAAGCCGATAGCGGTGTTGTTCGCGCATCCGCCGGTGTGCAATTCCATTTCATCAAATAACTCTAATTTGCCCAGCTCCGGTATTTTTTTTATCGGTTTCGCTAACACATCCGCGACAAAAATGCCTAAGCATAAAATGTCCATAAGAACTACCTCTAATTTTTAATATTATACGACTTTTTCACTTAGAGCTTTAAGAGCAAACAGCTTTCTCGTAGTCACTCTAAATGTGAATTATAATTAAAACTTCATTTGCCATAGTGTAACTTCTACCGAAATTGAATCTCAAAATAGGCGATTGTGTCCAACCGATTAATTTCAGTTTAGTAGGCTGAGCCAGGTACCTTAAAACTCCTTCGTCAGCTAATATTCTGGCAAATGTTCGCTGTTTCCCCGCGCCTGCATTAGCTGCTTCAGAAATCGCCTTTGGGACATCGCCCGAATATCGCTTATCGACTCTGACTGAGATTTCAGCGCCTTTGTCAAAAATCCCAATTTTATCGTAAAATTGCCCATAAGTTATGTACGAATCGCTTAAATCAAAAGGCAAATTATTTTTAACCACGCCTTTGACGATATCATCCATTTGCTGCAAGTCAGATTCAATTGTACCATTTAACTTTTGATACGATTCGAGATAGAATTTTTGCACTGTCCAGGGATTTAATTGTATTCCCATGTATTGAAACTGATTCGTCTGCACCAAATCATAAGGTGCATCGGGCACATCATCCAGGCTTCTCATGAACATTTTAGCGTCGAATTTTAAATTGCATTTGGAGTTATCGGAAGAAATCAACCCTAAATACGTTTCCACACGCGCCCTGGCATATTGGGGGTAGATATTGACTATGGAAAAGCCGTTTGCTGTCAACTCACCTTTCTTTAAATAATGCAGACTAACTGGGAAAACGGCGAATGTAAAGATGACGCATAATCCACCGAACCACGCCATTTTAGCTGTCTTGGTTCGCTTGGAATAAATAAACAATCCAAAACCAACCGCATAAGCAGAGAGAAAAGCGCCCAGAAACTTTAGCAAAGGCGAATGGCTTTTTTCAGTCGAAGACAGTAATCGTCCAATTCGGAATTCATGTCTGCGATATGGGTCAAAAATCGATTCTCTCTTTAGTTTTGACGGAACAACATTATTTAAGAGCCAATGCCAAAGTTGAACTCTGCTGTCCAAATCCGTATCACTTCGACGGAAGTTTCCCGTTAGTGAAAAACTTGGGCTGGAATAATCAAATGCGAGGAATATTATCTTGCCGTCCCCTATCTCCCTTTCAGCGATTATAGGCGTTTCCTCTTCAGTGTAGGCGGATTTCAAACGTTCCTCTACTAAACTGCGGCTGCCGTTTCTCAATTTGGAGTCTATCAATTCAAAGCGGCGTTGGCTGTCAAAACTCAAACCGAACAATTGAGTTAAAATCGGCAGAGAAGTCTCAGTCTTCAGGCTCATTGAGGTCACAGGCAAGAGAGGCTCTAGAAAACTCCCCAAAAGATACTGGATATTCCTTCCGCCTGAGATTAACAAAGTCCCACCGCCATAAACCCATTCAATTAAAGCTGTTCGCTGCTTACGTGAAATATTATGCGATTCCAACGATATATCGCGAATCACCACAAGGTCAATCGAATCATATCCCTTCCACGTGTCAGGCAGATTCATCCTTTCACTCAAATAGGTCACATAGATTTTCCGCCTATCCGCCTGCGCCGCGCGCGGCGCGGCGAACAAGCCTTCTAAGCTCTCACCGGTTAGATTCGCGAGCATATCGATATTTGGCGTCAACGCCAAGATTAAAAAATCCTGGCGGCGTTT
>DTYX01000058.1 GCA_012961655.1 Candidatus Poribacteria bacterium | reverse complement strand
TTTGGGGAGCGCTTTTGATGGGAAAGAGAGATGTTCTCGATAACAGATGGGAGCTATCTTGTGGTTCGTTCCAATGACGACTATCTTCATAATTTCAAAATCTCCTTACCAACTGTTCCTTCCAGGAGAAGTTTAAATTTGGAAATTTTATGTAGCGTTGACCAATAGGCCAACGCTACATTACCATTGTTACTTCAACAGAACCATCTTCTTCGTTTGAACAAACGAACCGGCTTGTAACTGATAGAAATAGACGCCGTTAGCGACTGCTTCACCAGCCTCATTCCTTCCATTCCAATAAACGGCTCTCCCTCTGTTCAGATACATGCCAGCATCCTTATAACCCAGATGGAATGTACGGACAAGTTGCCCTTTCGCGTCAAATATTCTGATGGTAACGTTATCAGCGGATTCCGCCAACTGATAAGGTATCCACGTTTCTGGGTTAAACGGATTTGGATAGTTCTGCGCCAACAGAGTTTTCTCAGGTATGATATCGCCAAGTTGCAGCGCTACTTTGGTGTAGGCGAGTTGGATGTCATCGACGCCAATCTGGTGCGTCATTGGACCGGATACTATCTTGCCGGTTGTGACATCGGCGACAGTAACCTGAATCTCATCGCCTACCGCCACCACGCTCTGACGGCTCATATCAACCCAGACAGCGGAGAATTGTCCATCACCTGCTGAGCCTACTTCATCTATAGCGACAGCCTCGGTTTGCAGGTTCTTCACCGTTACCAGATACCTATCTCCTTCAGCGGCTCGGCGTTGGTCATCGTAGACGGAGCCGCTAACGATGAACGCCCAAGCTGACGTTGTAACATCAGGAGTTGCCTTGATGCTCGGCGCATTCGTCCACATACTTCCGGAGAAGGTCACTTCCATAGCTTCTCTGAGATTCACGATGTATCCTCTGCCGCCTTCTATTGCAAAGCCATCGCCGGCATGTTCGGGTGTGAATCCGACAAATTTGCCCTGCTCTTGGTCAATCGTGATAACCGCAGTAGCATTCAATTCTTCCGCGAAGCTTCTGGCAGTATATGGGGTTTCCGGTTTTAGCGGCAGTGAAATCATATTCAAACCTTTTTCAAGCGGTAGAATGAACTCGCCTGTTTCTGCAACAACAGCGGTAGGTAGAGATTCGCCTATAGCAGAATAGGCATAGGTCAGCAGAGCTTTCGCATAAGGATAATTGTGAACGCCCAAACTACCCTCGGATACAACCACATCGCGGTTGAACTTGGCATTTAGGTACGCCTCGGACTCCTGGTCGGGATAGCTCTCCAATGCTACTTCCAAACCATCCAGCAGAGCGGAGATTTCCGTCTGTACCTGTTCTTTTATCGATTGTGGGTCGCCGTGACACTTCAAACAAGCATCCATGCTTGGCTCAAAAGTATGTCCACCTTCCAACGCCACCGTTTCCGCTTCTTCACCCTCTACTTCTTCTCTGTACATATGACAGGTGACGCAGATTTCCGGATTAACTTTGCTGTGTCCTGCCTCCATATCGGGCACGCCAACGCCGCCAATGCCTTTAATCACTTCAATTTGCGCATGGTGAGGCGTACTGCCAGGCGCCGCTTCGCCCATCGTATGACACTCAACACATGCTTCCGCCACTGGCAGAAGTAGATAGTCCTCATGTTCAGCTTCATGGCTATGGCATACCGCGCAGGTGAGCGATGCTCTGGCTGTTTCGAGCGTCGGTTTGGCATCCTCTGGAGAAAGTCTGTAATCGACAGAATGACACCTGAGGCAGAAATCCTGCGCATGGTCGCTGCTTTGCAATCCGGGCAAGCTTTCCGCATGCTTGGAGGTTATCCATTCGGCGTATTCCGTCGTTTCGGAGTGACAACTGGTGCAGAAACTCGTGCCAAATTCTACGACAGCTTGTGGTTGTGTCATCGCCACTGCTTTGACGCCATCATGACATCCCGTGCAGGAATCTGGCATCTCATATTCAATGCCGTGTTCAGGCGAGAGGAACCTGAAGGTGTGGCTTCTGATGTCGTAAGCTATTGCAGACTTTGCCGTGAATGGCATGTGACATTCAGTACACCTTGAAGCGCCTGTGCCAACAGGGTCAACCGGGTGGTTTGTATGTCGCATAATGGCAGTTTCATCTTCAAACCCGTGTTCGCCATGACACGAGAGACATAGCTCATTGCTGGTGGGGTCTATTTTGACATCGCTCGGAAGCGATGTGCCATGCATATCGTGGCAGTCGATGCAGCCAACGCGATGGAATGGATTATCGTTGTGTTTGCTTTGCTTCCAGTCCAACCATTGTTGATGGTGTTTCTTGGAAGTTCCATCTGGCCAATATCCTCCACCGTCGACGAACATCGTCGTTAAGTCATCGCCGGGGCGGAAGTTCACATCAGCGGTTTCGTCATACGGATAGCCGTAAGTGCCAGCGCTGCTCGTACCTCTGAGATGACACTGTCCGCAGACCTCATTTTGACGGTCAAAATCTTCGATATTTCTGGGATTGACGATTTTTGTCTTATCGAGCGTTGAAACATGTTCTTGACCAGGACCATGACATGATTCACAGCCGATGCTATCTTCGATGAATTGGGCGACAAATTCGTCTTCCAGTTTCACCGGCATATTGCCCGTCGTATGACATCCAGCGCATCTTCTGTCCCAAGCTTGCTTTTTAGCTATCAGCTTGGCTGCGCCGGAGGTATCATACCAATCCTTTAGGTGATACGGCACCCATTCTTGAGTCGCCAAATTCCACTGGATTGGCAATATATACATACTATTATCAATCTTCGTTAAATACCTCTGCTTCCATCCAAGTCCGCCGAAAGCATAATCGACGGTGTAAATTGTTTCTCCTATCTTTACCGTGTAAACGTCGTCCTGGACTCCCAGTTCTACGACCACGGATGGGATACCACCTTTCGCGTCGCTTGAGTAAAATCGCCAACCACACTTTCGGGGGTTGCTTCTCTCACATAGTTAGCATGTGGAGTTTCCTGCCATCTTTCAGCTATGTCCCTGTGGCACAGAGAGCAAGTCTCTGAACCGACATAGCCATCTTCCTCGCCCGCGCCCATGGTTTGTAAAACCATGATAACAAGCGAGAACATCACCAAAAAACCGCCTGTAAAAATCGGCAAAATGAAGCGTTTCATATTAACCTCCTGGTATATTTATATTGAAAATTAGTCAATCACTATTTATACTAGCAATTTCATCTTTTGTCAATAAAAATTTTTACTTTTTTTCTCAGCGATTTGGGAAACTCGGCTATGAATTTATCCTTTTTCAGTCTTTCCCAACTTTAATTACTCTTATGCTCACCGTTAGAATACAGATAGTCCACGTAGCCTAGCCCCTTGTGGGCGGCAAGTTTTACGACGCCATAGAACCATCGGTTACCATACTATCTTTACCAATATAGTCAACATTATCTAAAAATCGTATTAACTTCAATCAAAAGCTTACTAAAATAGTCAACATAATAAGGACGGAAGAATTATTTAGGATTTCAGGGTCATACGGATGCCGAATGAATTACGCGCAGTCATTAAGTATATGAATATCCAAAAAAACAATAATATGATATAAAAATGGAAATGTCAAATTAGAAATACTTATAATTACTTTTGATTAAGTTTCAAAAAGCATTGTAACTTTTGGGGTAAATGGTAGAATGGTGTTCGATCTCTTTCATATTATTCTCCTTC
>DTYX01000057.1 GCA_012961655.1 Candidatus Poribacteria bacterium | reverse complement strand
CTGACCAGTCATCATCCGTCGGTTTGTAATGCGTCTGAACGACATCAAGGTAGTTGGTGTTCATCACTTTCAAACTATTCGAGACTTCAGACCTTGTGCCTTCCGCGGACATGGTATTGACCTTCGTGGCGATGAAACATCGTTCTCTGCTTTTGGCAAGATGCGCAAAATCTCCCTCTGTGCCATAATCTGGCGATGTATCGAAGTAGTTAATGCCCAAATCAAGAGCTTTATCGAACATTTTGTTTATGGTGCCTTGGTCACTGAGCGCGTCTGGACCGTAGTGATATGCGCCTCCCAAACCCAAGGCGGAAACCATCAGATTTGTCTTCCCCAATCTCCGGTACCGCATGTCCGGATGTTCATTTCGCCGCTCAACATTCACCTGTGGCATGGTTTCGGCGGCATCGATATTGGAAACTGCAAATGCTGCCGTACCGAGTAAATATGCTCCAGCCGATTGCTTCAGAAATTCTCTGCGGCTGATTGAATGTGTTGACTTATTTTCGTTTTCGTTCATGTTATAGATGCCTCCTGACTCTCTTCAGGTATCTCAATTTAGGAAAAGTGTAGCAATCAAGAGTAAAATTGTCAATAAAAATTCCGTATAAAAAGGTTGAAATTTAGAATTGACAACTTTCCCAATATTTGTTATACTTTATAACTACGCTAATTTTTTATTGCAGTTAGTTGTAGCGTGAACAATTATTGGTCATGTTGTAAGGAGAAGAGATAATGTACGCGATATTTGATATAGGTGGAAAGCAGTATCGAGTTACTGTTAACGATTTAGTAGATGTTGAAAAGCTAGATGCGCCTGTCGGAGACAGAGTTGAATTGAACGATGTACTCTTGTTTGCCGGAGATGATGGCAATGTGCGAGCAGGTTCGCCATATTTAGAGGATATTGCAGTTGTCGGGCAAGTCGTAGAACACGGTAAAGATAAAAAAATTATTGTTTTCAAGTCGAAACGCAGAAAGGGTTATAGACGAAAACACGGACACAGACAACAATATACTCGATTGCGCATCGAAGAGATCAGGCGGAAAGACGTAGCAGTTGCATAGGAGACACTTGCGTAAGTCGACAGAACTGTTCAAGTCATGAAACGGTCCGCCTAATCCGCTGTGTTTGGTAATCCACGGAGGCGTGGGTTGTGATTGATATTACATTTCAGAGAAAGAAGACAGGAATGGCATCTCTCTTTTTCCTGTTAAAAGTTTGAATCGGAGGTGAGTAAAAATGGCGCATAAAAAAGGCGGCGGCAGCACCCAGAACGGACGAGATAGCATAGCTAAAAGACTAGGTGTAAAGCGATTTTCCGGCAATTACGTTACAACGGGTAGTATTCTCGTCAGACAACGCGGGACCAGATTACATCCGGGCAAAAATGTGGGGCGAGGTGGCGATGATACTCTGTTCTCAAAAATCGATGGTTACGTGTGGTTTGAACGAAAAGACAAAAGACGCAGGCAAGTCAGCGTTTACTCGGAATTGCCAGTTGCTGTTTAAAATTGTAGGTCGATTTTCCAAAATCGACATTTCCGAGCTCTGAAGGCCCCGTAACCTCATCGGGGCTTTCTTTGTTTACACAAGTTGAAGGATGTTGAGTATATAGACATCTTGACATTGTCAGGCAGATACGGTTGGGGATTTCTCGTGGAGGATTTCATCACCGCTCAGAGCTTGCGCTGAGCAAAGCGAAGTGATAAACCTCGAGTATTACGCATTACGCATTACGTTTCACGAAAGAGATGTCAAAATGTGTGTGGGCTCAACAGTTTGAAGAGTGAAAGAGATATGGATATCGCCAAAATATACGTCAAAGGAGGCAATGGCGGCAACGGTTGCATCAGTTTCAGACGGGAAAAATATGTTCCCAAAGGTGGTCCGGATGGCGGCGATGGCGGCAATGGCGGAAGCGTACTTCTGCAAGCCACAGAAAATCTGACAACGCTAATTGACCAGGTTTATACCCAACAATACAAGGCAACCCGCGGTCAACACGGCAAGGGCAAACTAATGCGCGGCAAAAACGGCGAGGATAGAGTTATTAAAGTGCCGGTGGGAACTATTGTACGAGATGCGGATACCGGTGAACTGTTAGCTGACCTTACAGAGCCAGGTATGCAGCTTGTAGTCGCCAAAGGCGGTCAGGGCGGCAAAGGCAACGCCCGCTTCAAAAGCAGTACCAACCGCGCCCCGAGAGTGGCGGAAAAAGGGGAACCAGGGCAGGAACGCTGGCTCAATTTGGAACTGAAGCTTATCGCCGATGTAGGATTAGTCGGCTATCCAAATGTGGGCAAATCATCACTTTTGGCAAGGACTTCCGCCGCCAAGCCGAAAATCGCGGATTATCCTTTTACAACGCTGTCGCCAAACTTAGGAGTAGTGCGTCTCGGCTACGAAAAAAGTTTTGTCCTCGCTGATATTCCCGGATTAATCGAAGGCGCGCATAAGGGAGTAGGCTTGGGGGACGATTTTCTACGACACATCGAACGCACTAAGATGTTGATTCATGTTATAGATACCGCTGCGTTCGAGGGACGCGACCCGACCGAAGATTATAAGAAAATCAACGAGGAATTACTACTTTACAATCCAAGACTCGCCAGATTGCCACAACTTATCGCCCCCAATAAAATGGATATGCCCTCCGCTCAAGCCAATCTGCCGCGATTACAAGAGTATTTTGGGAAAAGGAAAATCTATCCCATATCCGCGCTAACAGGTGAAGGTGTAAGCAGCTTGATGAATGCTGCCTTCAGTTTGCTCCAGAGGATAAACCAAAAACTAAGGCAAGAAGAGGAGAGCAGACCCCATAAAGTAGAGCCGAAGAGATATACCGGCAAACCACAGTTTGAAATTATTCCAAAGGATGGTAAGTTCATCGTCAAAGGCGAACATGTACGTCGCGCCGCCCTTATGACGGATATGGAAAACCCGGAAGCGCTCATTTTGCTGCATCGCAAGTTAAAAAATATGGGCGTTATCAACGGGCTTTTAAAAATGGGAATCAAAGATGGAGACACAGTACAAATCGATGAAATCGAATTTACTTTCAGCACAGACGGAATACAGACAGGAAGTTAACCGTCAAGAACTTCTTCAATCTGTAAAACGAATCGTCGTAAAAATTGGAACAAGCAGTTTAATCACGAAAGATTTTAAATTAAATAAAGAGCGCCTTGACAATCTCGTCGATGATTTAGCCTCAGTCAAACAATCTGGCAAAGAGGTAATTCTCGTAACCTCAGGCGCCATCGGCACGGGCGTAGGACGAATCGGACTAAAACGCCGGCCACAGGACATCCCCAGCCAACAAGCCGCAGCAGCCGTCGGGCAGAGCTTATTGATGTCCGCTTACGAAGAAAGATTTCGCAAATACAATCTACCAATTGCGCAGATGTTGCTGACCCAGGATGACCTGAGAAATCGAAAACGATATACCAACGCGAGCAACACGTTGCATGCGCTTCTGCGGTATGGCGTAATCCCCGTCGTAAACGAAAACGATACCGTCGCAGTTGAAGAGATTAAGGTTGGAGACAACGACACCTTATCAGCTTTGGTGACAAACCTAGCGGATGCAGATTTACTGTTCATCCTTTCAGACACCGATGGCTTCTATACGGATGACCCACGCAAAAATTCGGGAGCAAAACTCATCAAAGTCGTGCTGACGATTAATGCGGAACTGAAAAAAGCGGCGGGCAAAAAGGGCAGTTCAGTAGGTACTGGCGGAATGGAGACAAAAATCAGGGCCGCTCAAATTGTAACTGGCTCAGGTGTGAACATGGTGTTGGCGAATGCTTCCGTCGAAAAAATCGTCCAAAGAATTTTGGACGGCGAAGAACTCGGCACGTTCTTCCTCGCCGAAGGTGAAAGAAAATCGGGATGGAAACGGTGGATAGCGTATTCACTCCCAATCAAAGGCGTTTTGCAAGTCGATGCAGGCGCATACATCGCCCTTACAAAACGCGGAAAGAGTCTGTTGGCGTCCGGATTGATAGGCGTAACGGGCAATTTTAAATTCGGCGACGCAGTACGTTGCGTAGACGATAATAACAAGGAATTCGCCAGGGGACTCGTGAATTACAGCGCTGATGAGACAAATAAAATTAAGGGTAAAAAAACTAGTGAGATTGAAACTATCTTGGGACATAAGCATTACGATGAAGTAATTCATAGGGATAATCTGGTGATTCTCAGAGAGAATGGATGAATTAAGTCCTATTACATTAATTGGAGGGGAGTTATAATGAGCGCCATATCTTATGAGAAGTTTCAAGAGGCTTATAGGAAGGTCACAGGGCGTAGCATAAATTTTAACGACATAACCGAAAGCCTTCAAAAAGCGCTGAAAGAAAAGAAAACTTTGGATACCAGAAAATTTGCAAAACTTCCTCTTGAAGAAGCGGCGGCTTATTTGGAAGCGCATAGGCTGCCCAAAGAAGAAGTGATAAAAATGCTGGAAATGGAATTGGCTGATTTTGAAAATCAGTATGGTATGCCATCGCATGTTTTCATGAAAAAGTGGCGTAACTTTGAACTGGACGAGAAGTATGAATTTTTTATATGGGAAAGTTCCTACAAAAAGTATCTCCAACTTAATGGACAGAAAGTATGAATTCCCTGGAAGCTGTATTGATTAGTCAACGGGTACAGTATATTGTCGAAAAACTATTAGAGCATTTCAATCTGTTATGGGTGGCAGATTACCAAAGAATCATTGTTTTGGAACGCCTTTCCACAGGAAGATTGTCATTGGAAGACGGAACTCAGATTGCCCTATTTGAAGATTATGTTATTGAGGATTATCATCTGGTAATTGTCCGCTACGCTTACCTTTGGTATGACCGTAATGGGAGTGAACTCCTCCGCGCTGATAATAGCGAACATCATGATGTAACTACTAGTCCCCATCATCTTCATGACTCGCGATGGCAAATTGAGAGAATCAAACCGTTTGGCGGACAACGAAGAGCACATCCCGATATCACAGAATTCTTTGCGTGGATGCGTGGGGAACGCCGTTAGAAGAGAGTGAAACCATATCAAACCCCGGCGCGGTTTAAAAGAAGAGTAAAGAAAAATAGTGAGGTGAAAGGTTATGCCTGCGAATCTTCCGCCACAATATCTCAAGGTAAGGAAAGAATACGAACTTGCTAAAACCGTTGAGGAAAAAATCGAAGCCCTAACGGAGATGCTCGCTCTCATACCCAAACACAAGGGTACGGATAAATTGCGGGCATCACTTCGAGCAAATCTATCGAAGCTGAGGAAGGAGGAGCAGAAAAGTCGCAAAGCGGGGAGACGGACTGATGAATATCACATCAGAAGGCAGGGCGCCGGTCAGGTCATCTTGTTGGGCGCGCCAAATGTGGGGAAATCGAAAATTTTAGCCACATTGACAAACGCTACTCCTGAAGTCGCGGATTATCCTTTCACAACGCAGAAACCGATTGTTGGCATGATGCCCTTTGAAAATATCTATGTCCAGTTAGTCGATACCCCGCCTGTAATTAGTGATTCTATACAACCACAAATTGTGGAAAATATTCGACATACAGATTTAGTGTTGTTGGTCATCTCCTTGGACAGCGATGACGCCTTGGAAGAGATAGAATCTGTGAGAAGTAGCTTGGAACAAGCTCATGTTAAACTTACCTTAGAAGCGCTTGAAGAATCAAAAATTGAAGAGTATTCCGAGGATGAGTTGTTGCTAACGCGCGTAAAAGCGATGATTGTCGGCAACAAAAGTGATTCTGAGAATGCTTCGGAACGGCTGGAGGTATTAAGAGAATTGTATGCCGAAGAATTTTCCGTCATCCCAATTTCCGCTGAAACAGGCGACGGATTAACTCAGTTGAAGGAACAGATATATAAATCATTGGATATTATTCGCGTCTATACGAAAGCGCCTTCTAAACCCGCTGATAAGATGGATCCGATAATTCTTCCTAAGGGAAGCACAGTCATCGACGCCGCGGAACAACTTCACAAAGACTTCGCAAGTGAAATGAAATATGCCCGAATATGGGGGCAAGGTAAGTATGATGGACAAAGTGTAAGCCGGGATGAAATACTAAGCGATGAAGATATTCTGGAATTTCATGTCTAATACTGATTTAGGAGAAGTGAGAAATTATGTTAGACCCGAACAAAGAAGTAATTAAGTAGCAAGGAAGGGCAAAGAGATATATGAAAAGATTCGAGACAAAATGGAATCTGAACATAAAGGTGAAGCTCTTGCTATTGAGGTGGAGAGCGGCGATTATTTTCTGGGAAAATCAGCTATCGACTCCACTGATAAAGGTCGTCAAAAACATCTTTTATGTTGTTCGCATCGGAAAGCGCGCTTACATTTCCCTCAAAAACGTGAGAGGATAATCCCAATGATAAGAGGATATATTGACGAAGATGGAATGGCAATGGTTAATGTTACCGTTGGAGGCATCCGCAGCCAAATTACTATTCCAGCGCTTGTGGATACAGGATTTGACGGTCATGTATACTTATTGAAGAAGTCATTAAACCGTAATAGTTAAAGCAGGAGGTATAAACGATGGATAAACTGACAACGGATGTTAAAAAATATGCGCAGGAGACATTGGGCGCGCGGCTTGTCGGGGTCGCTTCGGTGGATAGATTTGCGGAAGCGCCGAGGGGACATCGACCGGATGACCTGTTGCCTGGGGCGCAGTCCGTCGTCGTAGTTGCATTGCCCATTCTAAAGTCGCTGCTGAATTGGCGCGGGATGCTGAAGGATTCGGAGGTCATCCCGGAAGAGGTCGAATTGCCGTCGGGGGAGATGTTTGAAGCGCGGACGGCAATTGAGAATCACATCTACGGAAGGTGTTGTTATGAATCCATCAACAACGAACTTCAGCGGATAACCATGCACACGACGTTCTTGTTGGAGGAAGCGGGATATGAATCCGCGTACATGCCCATCACCTACGGCGCGACATTCCATCAAGTCCGCGGACCGATTCCCGGCAAATTCGGTCCATTTTCGCATCGGCATGCGGCGGTCGCTGCGGGTTTGGGCGAATTGGGCATCAACAACCTGTTGTTGACCGAAAAGTTCGGCGCCAAACAGCGGATAGGCTCTATCATCACCACAGCGCAGTTGGAACCCGACCCCGTGTACGAAGGCAATTTGTGCCTGGGCGAGGAATGCCCGCTGGATATTTTCGGCGAGAGACGCAGTTTCCAGATGCTCGGCAAGAAAATGTCCTTGGCGTCGATGAACAAAGATAACTGCGTCGGCGCTGGCATCAAATGCGGTGGAACGTGCATGCGCGTCTGTCCAGCCGGGAAGTAGAAAACAGATATAATCAGAAACCGAGTTTTTCTAAAGAACTCGGTTTCCATACATCGTCTATATATTTTTATGCAGCCATCGCTTGATTGAATTTTTTGGCTAAACGAGATTTTTTTCGATTCGTAGTGTTTTCTTTAAGAACACCCTTTTGATGTGCTTTATCAAGTTTCCTCAACGCTTCCCTCAAAGCCGCTTTAGCCCGTTCTGAATCTCCCGAGCGAAAAGCTTGTTCCGCTTGTTTTATTGCTGTTTTCACCGAAGATTTGATAGAGACGTTGCGACGACGCTTTCTCTCATCCGCCCTTACGTGCTTTTTCGCTGATTTCGTGTTTGGCAAAGATTTCACCTCCTGGTATAGTGCGACCAAATTCTGCACGTCTTGTTTCGATTCTTGCATTTGTGAATGTAAAATATAGAACGTTAAATGATAACAGAATTCGCTAGATATGTCAATCAGATTTTTGCATCCACCGGGACTAGACCGATGAAAATAGATTCCACAGGAAAGGAAATAATCGTAGATAAAGCCACTTCCGATAAGCATGCCCGCCTCACGCGTTCAGCGGGTGTCGTGAGTATTGCAGTTATGGGGTCACGTGTGTTGGGTCTGGTTCGTGAGATGGTGTTGGCTTATTTTTTCAAGGCGGAACGCGAACTTGACGCTTTTAAAGCGGCTTTTCGTATTCCCAATCTGCTTCGCGACCTCTTCGGCGAAGGTATCCTCAGTAAAGCTTTGGTGACCACCTTCACAGATACGGAAGTGAAAAAGGGTGAGCAAGCTGTTTTCCGTATGACGAGTTTAGTATTTAACGCGCTGGTCGTTATTGTTGGAGCAATTACGTTGCTGGGAATTCTCTTGGCGCCGGTTATTATCGACCTTATGTTTTTTGGAAAAGGATTTGATTTACCAGGTAAACGCGACCTCACTGTTCTTCTAACACGAGTTATGTTTCCCTTTCTGCTATTAGTCTCGCTAGCTGCCGTACCGATGGGGTTGTTGTATAGCAAAGATCGATTTTTTATCCCATCTTTCGCTTCATCGTTTTTTAATATC
This sequence comes from Candidatus Poribacteria bacterium, assembly GCA_012961655.1. GTDB lineage: Bacteria > Poribacteria > WGA-4E > DTYX01 > DTYX01 > DTYX01. The sequence continues at coordinate 11,742 of DTYX01000057.1, read as the reverse complement.
GGTTCGGTTACTGTTGGTGTTATCGGTTACTATATCGCACCGAAATTTGACCAACCGCCTGTTCTTGGCATGGCGGTTGGCGTTTTAGTCGGCGGGGCAATGCAATTTCTGATTCAGATTCCATCCATCTGGCGCGTCTGCTATCGTTATCGTCCGATATTGAGTTTTACCGACCCTTCAGTGCAACAGGTGATGACACTAGTTTTGCCTATGATTCTGGGCGCTGCGGCAGTCCAGATTAATGTATTCGTAAATTCTATTTTTTCTTCATACGGAGAGGGTTGGCTCAGTTGGGTAAATCTTGCCTTCCGCCTTATGCACTTGCCCATCGGCGTAGTTGGCGTCGCTATTTCTACTGCAACGCTGCCGATGCTGTCACGTCATATAGCCGAGGAAGATATGGCAAGTTACCTGCAAACTCTTTCCCATTCTTTACGCTTAATTCTGCTTTTAACTATTCCCGCTTCAGTTGGATTGATGGCGCTCAAGGAACCTATCGTCCGTCTCATCTACCAGCGCGGCGAGTTTGGCTCTGACGATACGATTATGGTCTCCGCAGCGCTGTTTTACTACGCCTTCGGTTTATGTGGATATTCCGCTGTCAAAGTGGGAGCGGATAGTTTTTACGCCCTAAAAGACACACGGACGCCCGCATTTGTCAGCCTTGGCACTGTTACGCTCAATATTATCCTCAATTATCTGTTCATCTTCCAGCTTGGCTTCGACCATCGAGGACTAGCTCTTTCGACATCATGTACGGTTACCCTTAATTCCATACTTTTATTTATCATCCTCCGGCGGCGTATTGGGCGTTTAGGCATGGGGGCGGTTCCGCTGGTATTCTGTAAAATTATGCTGGCATCAGGCGCGATGTGGGGTGTCTGTTGGTGGATTAGTCGTCAAAGCGAAAAATTGTTTGGCACAGCTAACACGCTGGCGCGCTTGATGCAAGTTGGAGGAGCGATTGCCGGAGGGATAGTCGTGCTGTATCTTGCTTGTCGCGTCCTTCGGCTAAAAGAAATGGACGATTTAATCCGCGCGATGAGAGGACGATTTTTGAGACGATGAATTCTCCCAAAATCATATTTACTTCAGACTTACACGGTAGAGAGAATTTCTATGAGGAACTTTTTCAAGCGGCGCAAAATTACAATTTGCCAGGTGCGTGGGGACTTGATGAAGCAGTGGCTTTTCAGCGAGAATTCGCGTTTTCGGGTCAGTCCAGTTTAAAATTTTGTTGTAAAGTTTTTGGACTTATGCTAAACTAATACAATCTCCAAATTTTTGTAACTGAGAATGAATCGAAGAGTTCATATATCCAAGCGCGCATATTGGCTAGCGCTAGCGTCTGTGGATGGCGTCGGGATGAAGCGGCTGAAGCAATTGATAGAACGTTTTGGTCCGTTAGAAAAGGTTTTTGAGGCGTCTATCTCACAGATAGCTTGCCTACCGAAATTTAATCCACTGTTGGCGGCAAAAATTTTGCGAGCGGGCAAAAAACTTAGTAACTTCCAACGGCAGATGGATTGGTTTAAAAGTAGGGGAATCGAAATTCTATGCCTCGAAGATGAACAGTATCCTACACTACTGAAAAAAATTTCGGATGCGCCGCTGGTCCTTTGTAAAAAAGGAAATTTAGCGAAAATTAGTGAACGTGCCGTAGCCATTGTTGGAACTCGAACGCCCACAAAAGATGGCTTGGCGGTAACACGAAAGCTGGCTGCGATTCTCGCCTCAGAGGGTTTTATCATCGTTAGTGGTCTTGCAAAGGGAATTGATACTGCGGCTCATCAAGGCGCTATTGACGCAAATGGAATAACTGTAGGTGTATTAGGCTGTGATATACAGACGATTTACCCAAAGGAGAATAGTCAACTTGCTTATTCGATTTGTGTCAATGGAACATTAGTTTCAGAACATCCCTTCGATACGCAACCGACTGCGGCAAATTTAATTCAGCGGAATCGGATTATTAGTGGGCTTTCCTTGGGAACCATTGTCATCGAAGCTGATGAGAACGGTGGAGCAATACATACAGCGAGATTTGCCCAAAAGCAGAATCGTCGTGTGTACGCTTATCATTGGCCGTTTGAGCGTCCGCTGGCGAGTGGCCCCTTGAAATTAATTGAGGATGGCGCTAGCGGAATTAAGGTATCAAATGTGTCGAATTTACTTGATGATTTGTTGAAAGCGGAAGAGGAAAAATTTAGTATAAAAAAGAGAGATAAACAATTGGATTTTTTTAATTTTGAATGAAGATTTTTTTCTATGAGTACAACTAAGTAAAAACAGAGTTCACCTAAAAAATTCCATAATCGACATTAAAAGTTAAAAATTTTGCTTGACTTCTAAGATTAATTCTGCTAAAATTAAATATAGTAACAAAAAGTCGATAATTGCCTTGCTCAAAATAAAAAGGTGTGAATTTTGAAGTTTTTCATTTTTTTATTGAGTTTCTCATTTGATTATGCTATAATTTAAAAGTTTTTATGAGAGATTCCAAGAGTAAGGTTTCGCACGAAATTTCCGTGGGGCGGAATTCCGCAAAACGGAACCTGTGCGTGTAAAAATAAGGGGTTTTATAGTGCTTTCGTTGAATCTTAAAATTGGAGCATTGAAGTAATTTTGCTCTTGATGCAACGAAAGGAATAAATTCTGTGTTAAAACTATTAATTAAAGGAGAGATTAGTAATTAAAATGAAAAGAACAATTCAAACTTTAGCTATGTTAATGGCTATAACGTTAGCGCTTGTTTGGATAGTAGGTTGTGCTGAGGAAGAAGAGGTGATTTTAGCTGCTTTTACCGGAGCAGTTCCTCCCGATGGTAGCGAGATTGCAGCCAACCAAGAGATAACCCTCAACTTTGATAATCCTGCTTTCAACGTTACTGTCAATGGCACTCCCGCCACAGGTTCTGGCAAAGCATGGAGATGGAAAGGCGATCTTCCGGAGGGTCCCCAGACTCTAAGCATAGCATGGGAAAATGAAGACGCGTCAGAAACAGGTTCGGGAACTGTCTCATATACCGTTAAAGCGGCTGACACCACGCCGCCCGCGATAGCATCATCCAGTCCAAAAGATGGTGATAAAGACCAAGACCCCGAGAAGCTAAACGCAGACGGGATGGAGATTAAGTTTAGCGAACCTGTCAAAAAAGTCAGTGTAGATGTAACAATCGAGGGCGAGCCTCTCAAATGGACTGTAGAATTGTCGGATGATAAAATAACTGCTAAGGTTGTAATGCTCAAGGGTGGAGAGTTACCCTATGAATCAGAGGTTGTCTTGATAGTTAACGCGGAAGACGAAGCTGGAAACAAGCTCGAAGATGCTGAAATCACTTTCACCACCGCAGCTAAAGAAGAGTAACTCTTAGCTCAGAAGGGCCGACGAAGTTTTGATTTCATTTCCAAATAGAAATCAAAACAGATTGCCAGATTTAATCGTATTACAAAGGGGCAACGTGTAACACGCACGTTGCCCTTTTCTTTTGAGGCGGAATATTTCTGGTGGAAGGAGGGAAAAATGAGCAAAGCAACTTTATCTCTCATCGTTGTAGGAGGACTAATTTTCATCTTTTTAGTAGCCGGAGTAACTCTCTATCGGATAAAATTTAAAAATATGGAAGAAGCCTGGATAAATGAAAAAACACAGCGGGAAAATCTTGAGAAAACTCTGGCCGCGACACAACAGCAATTATCCGCGAAGACAAATGAAGCTTCTGTGCTGCGGGATGCTCTTGACACTCTTAAAGAAGAGGTGTCAAATCTCAGTCAAAAAGTAACCAAAATCGAAGCGGAAAAAGAGAAAAAAGAGGAAGAGTTCAAGGAACTTCAGGACAGTTTACAACGTGAAATAGAAGCCAAAGAGATAACTATTACCCAACTCAAGGGAAAACTCACCGTAAATCTCATGGATAAAATTCTCTTCGATTCTGGGAAAGCGGTGATAAAATCCGATGGCAAACGAGTATTGGATAAAATTTCCAGATTGTTATTAAATAAATATCCTGACCGACAGATACGGGTTGAAGGGCATACAGATAACGTTCCCATCATTGGCGCCTTGCAAAGTCGCTTTCCGACAAACTGGGAGCTTTCCGCCGCGCGAGCTATTGCCGCCGTCCGATATCTGCAAGAAAAAAATGGCGTTGACCCGACTCGCTTAGCTGCCGTCGGTTTTGGACAGTATCATCCAATTGATACGAACGACACCTCTGAAGGCAAAGCGCGAAATAGAAGGATTGAGATAGTTCTTCTACCGCCTGAACCGGAAATCAGACAGGGAACGGTTGAAAGATGAAACTTTAAAATGTAATACGTAAAACGTAATAGTTCTTAGAGGGTATCTGAAAAGTCTTCATTCTGTGGCAAGAGGGCAAAAATAAGTAACGAAGACGTATCACACATCACGTTTTCACGTACAAATTTTCTCTTTTCCCAAGCGCTGAGACATGCTATCATTAATATACGAAAAGGAGATAACATGGATAATTTTCTCTTTCAAGACGGACAAAAAGTGGTATTTATCGGCGATAGTATAACTGATTGCGGACGGCGCGGCAATTTTGCGCCGTTCGGCAACGGCTATGTGAAATTCGCAATTGACCTTATCACTGCGCGTTATCCGGAACGACACATCACCTATTTCAACGAAGGCATCGGCGGCAATACGGTGCTGGATTTACATAACCGTTGGAACAGCGACGTGCTTGCTCACAAACCCGATTGGTTGACAGTCAAAATCGGCATCAATGACCTTCATCGCACTTTGGGGCAGACACAAGCATTGCCGTCGGAGAAGTACGAACAGTTGTATCGGGAGATTTTGCAACTCGCGCGTGAACAGACACAGGCGCGTCTTGTTTTAATCGACCCATTCTATGTCAGCGCTGAGACTGATACAAATACTCAACAAGGACTCGTATTGTCGATGCTGACCGGTTACTTAGACGTGGTTGAGAAATTGGCAAAGGAATTTGACGCGCTCCACGTATACACGCATGAAAAATTTCAAGGACAACTCCGCCACCGACCTGCCGGTCATTTCTGCCCGGAGCCTGTTCATCCGTATCTTAGTGGACATATAATTATCGCGCTGGCGTTGCTGGAGGCGCTGGGATGGTGATGGATATAAGAAAACGGTGGTCATCATTTAAGTTTTGCGAAGAAGGTAAATGGCAAGAGGGCAAAGGGGCAAGGGAGCTATTTCCGTTTTGCCATTCACGTTATAAACAAAGTATTAGGGTTGAACACTGAGAAAATCCCAAAAGGAGAGAACATGCAGATAGCAAACAGATTACAAAAGATTCCACCTTATCTATTCATTGAATTACGCGACAAGATTAATCAGGCGAGAGCCTCCGGCATTGATGTGATTAGCTTAGCCATTGGCGACCCGGTTGAACCGACGCCGAAGCCGATAATTGACGAACTATGCAAAACGGCGTACGACCCCGCCAATCATCGCTATCCAACCGATGAGGAAAAAGGGATGTTCGCTTTTCGGCAAGCTGTCGCCGATTGGTATCGGGATAGATATTCCGTCGAATTAGACCCTGAGACGGAAGTTTTGGCTTTGATAGGTTCAAAGGAAGGTTGTCATCATTTTATCCTGTCAGCCGTCAATCCAGGAGAAGTTGTATTGATGACTGACCCCGGCTATCCGGCGTATAGGGCGAGCATCCTGATAGCGGGGGGAGAACCGTACAACATGCCTATTTTGGCGGAAAACGATTACCTGCCGAAATTTGAGGACGTGCCGTCCGATGTCGCTGAGAAAGCGACTGCGATGTTTTTGAACTATCCCAACAACCCGACTGGCGCGGTTGCGACGCCCAAATTCTTCGCTGAATTGGTCAATTTTGCGAAGAGTTACGACATCGCCGTGTGTTATGACAATCCGTACAGCGAAATTGTCTTCGAAGGCGAAGAGCCGCTGAGTTTTCTTGAAACACCAGGCGCCAAAGATATTGGCGTCGAGCTAAATTCTCTGTCCAAGCCATTCAACATGACCGGCTGGCGCATCGGCATGGCGATGGGAAATGCAGATTTAATCACAGGCATAGCCAAGGTCAAAGGGAACACGGATTCGGGCATCTTCAACGCGATTCAGTACGCCGGCGTCGCGGCGCTGACGAGATGTCAGGACAACATTCCCAAAATGCTCAAAATCTACAGCCGCCGTCGCAAGCAAGTGGTCGATACCTTCAACGGACTCGGTTGGAATTATTCTCCGCCCAAAGGTACATTCTACCTCTGGATTCCAACGCCCAAAGGGATGAGCTCGCTCGATTTCACAACGCTGTTGTTTGAAAAAGCCTCCGTCGTCGTCGCAGCCGGCGCCGCCTATGGAGAATATGGGGAAGGATACATCCGCATTTCGCTGACGGTTCCTGATGATAGGCTGAGTGAGGCTCTGGAGAGAATCAAGAAGGCATTGGGTGATTTACGAAAGTAAACTACTGAACGAAGTGAATATAATGATGTGTGAAACGTGATGCGTGAGATTTCTGCTTACATCTGATTGCACGTAGCGCATGTTTTCAGGAGTATTTTGCTGTGTCAGTGTTCTCTATAGGCATGTAGAGTTAGCCGGGCAACAACTAATTGTGAAACGGGTAGAGAGGCTGTGACATCGCAATGGTAGTTTGACGCGCTACTGCGAGCGAACAAAGTTTGAGCATCGGAGTTTAAAATGCGACAAAAAGCTCATTCAATCTTCATAAAACAATCTGAATCAGCATTGGAGAGAGTCTTTCCACAAGGCAAAGACAATACACAAGCATGCTCAGCAGGAGCTTCGCACTCCCACTTCGCGACTGTTCAAGCCAGAATGGAGAAGTTGTTGGGCGGCAAAGATTTGATTGCCCATCAGCGGCATCAGGATGGTGAACTCGCTAAACTCGTCGCGGATAATTATATCCGTTCAGTCGTTATCGAACTTGATAAAGATAACATACAGTGGAGTGAAGGATGGGAATTCGACGAATATTTGACCCGGAAATTCGGCGTCCGAAAAATCATCGTCGCCGCGGGCAAAAGCACGCGTATGTCGCCAGGTGAACTACTTCATAAACAAATCATCCGCGCTGATGGATATAACACAAATATCAAACTCTCACGTTCAGCCGCTTCCTTCGGAAATAAAAAAGATGTAGTCGTCGTTGACCATCTTGTCGGATACCATATTCTATCCGACCATCCGGTCGATGCTGACATGCGGAATTCCATCCTTTCGAGGATAAAACAGGAATTTGATGAGATATTTGCTCGAGGCGGCGTGCAGCCTCCCTCACTTCTGCTCGATGAAATATGCGATATCATTGAGAACAATCTGTTTTTCGCATCTTCTTCTCAACGACGAGACGCCGCTTCGACGACAAATTTAATAGCCGCTGCGATTTCAAATTGGCGGGACAGAGCCACGCCGCTACTTCAGACACACCAAGCGGAATACGTCAAAGATGAAATCGCCTACATCCTTTTCAAAGAACTGATAAAGCGGGATGACAAATGCATCGATGTTGAAAAACGGAATGACCTCATAGGCGGAAACTGCATCGTCGCTATCGCTAAACCTTATGGACCAGGAGAGGCTTATGTAGCTGGCGTGGAATGGCTCAAAGAGTTGGGTTTAGCCGATGATACTAAATACACGATACCGGTGTATTCCGATTATGCTCCCGCTTTGCTTGACGAATACCCCAACATCTATTTTCATCTATATCTCCAGGCGTTAAGCTATTTTCTCCCCGACGGAACAGAGCGGTTTATCGTAGACCAACTGCCTGTGATTACAATTGGCGGAAAATCGCCGTTAGACAAAGTCAAAGACAGGGGAAACATCATCTTAGTCAATACAAAATATGGGCTTGTCCCTTATGCCATTGAAGAGTGGCGGGATATGACGCCGCAACAGCAAGCGGAAGCAGAAGCCCGATTGGAGGAAAGCCGACGGACGGGCAAGAGCGTACATGCTCTGAATGCGGGATGCTTCGTCATCGACACCCGATGGGCGATGGAGAACTTTTCGCTGTTGAAAGAAAAGTACAACCATCCCGATGAAAAGAAGGGCAAATTGTTTGAATACTGGTACACTGATTTCGTCAAAATCGCCGCGGAAGAAGATGGGAAGCTGCGCGCGGAAAATCCAGATATCTCTCCACGAAGCCGAATCGTTTTTTTAGGCGAAGATGCGCCATCGGGCAACAAAGATGTGCCTCGCACTCTTGAATTTCAATCCAAGTTACATAAAATGATACGCGACCGTCTGCTTGAAATGGGAATAACTGTGGATGAGAGCGCCAGGGTTAGCATCGGCAGCAAGAATGCTGATGTCGATTTCGACCGCGATTTACAGGCGATTTTCGGCAGCACTGTAGAGCAGGTTTCTAAACCTGTTCGCCCTAAAGGGCTCAGCAATTTACTTCGTAAACCGCCTGTCGAAGAGAAAAAAATCATCGACCAAATTTACATTTTCGGAGACGTATATCTTGAAACAAGCGTAAGGGTGAGAAATGGCACAGTTCTAGATGGTCGAGGCGGCAGAGCGATTGTGCTAAGGGGGAATACCGTCGTTGGAAGTGGTGTCGGCTTGAAGGGCGTTGAAGCTTCGGATAGCATTTTTGAAGGACATCCGCGACTTGATGGCTTTAGCTATCGACCGCCCAAGTTTGGCGATATGGGAACGCATTCTCAAATTATCGACAGCAATCTCAAAAATGCCTACGTTGAGCTTGGCGCGGAAATTATTCGTACTAATGTTTCAAATTGCCGTATCGCAGGATGCGTGAAAAGGAATAGCCGCTGATTTGCTGACCACACCAATTTTGGTGATTGGTATCATCAGCGAGGTCTTATAATCTGCGGCTCCATGGGTGAAACTATGGTTACCCCTGAAAAAGCTATAAAAACCCTTTTGCGACGCCATGAACATCAGCAAAAAATGGCGCGCCAACGAGCAGAGAAAGCATGGGAATCGTTGCCGAAGCTCGCCCGCATTCTATCTGATAACTATGGCGCGGAGCGCGTGATTCTCTTCGGCTCGCTGGCAAGGGAAGAGTTCAGGATAAACTCAGATATCGATTTGGCTGTTTCTGGAATGCCTACGGAAAACTACTTTAAAGCTTTGGGGCATTTATTGATGGAAAGTTTATATTCATGTGACCTTGTGGCTATAGAAGATGCACCAGATTTATTGAGGCAACGCATCGAAGAGGATGGTGTTATTCTGTATGACGGAGAACGAGATAGAATCAATTAAACTTAAACGATTGATTGCTGAAATTCAAGCAGACCTTGACGCGCTATTGGAGGTTCAAAAAGAGGAGAACCTAAATTGGAACAACAAAACATGCGGGTTGAAATCCCATACCTTAGGCAAGAACAACGCTACAGTTGTGGCATTGCTTGTTTGCGTATGGTTCTTCACTCTTGGGGTGAACAGTTCACGGAAATGGAAATCATAGTAGTGCACATAAAAAAAGTGAAACTTTTGATATTAATGAAGTGCTAAATATCTTGGTTTCGGAAGGAGATATTTTACATATGGTGCTAAAATATTGTGCCAACTTAGAAAGTTGGGCTACGAGGGTATCTAAAACAGGAGGTCAAAATGAATCTAAAAGGAAAAGTAGCGCTCATAACTGGTGGTGGGACGGGCATAGGTCGAGAAATCGGCTTGTCTTTCGCCCGCGAGGGAGCCGGTGTTGTGGTCAATTATTCGCGTTCTGAGAAAGAGGCAAACGCAACGGCTCAGGAAATTCGGGATTTAGGTGTGCCTTCGTCGGCTATCAAAGCGGATGTTTCTCAGGATGCACAGGTCCGCGCGATGGCCGATAAAGTCATGGAAGAATGCGGCAGACTTGACATTCTGGTGAACTGTGCGGGGACAACAACGTTTGTCAAGATGGGGGATTTGGAAGGTCTTACTGAAGAGATGTGGGATAGAACTCTGGCGGTAAATCTCAAAGGTACATTCTTCTGCTGTCGAGCCGCAGTGCCGGCGATGAAAAGTAGTGGAGGCGGAAACATCATAAACATCTCTTCGATAGCAGGTCCGACAGGCATAGGGAGTTCCATCGCCTACTGCGCTTCTAAAGCTGGTGTTATCTGCATGACGAAATCACTTGCCAGAGTGTTAGCGCCGGAAATTCAGGTTAATACTATCGCCCCGGGATTCGTTGACACCCGCTGGACTGCTGATTGGCCGGAGTTCAAGGCAATGCACGAGGAAGCAACACCGATGAAACGCGTCGCTCAACCGGCAGACATCGCCGAAGCCGCACTATTTTTGGTGCGTTCGGATTTCGTAACGGGTCAGGTTATCACCGTCGATGGCGGGAAAAGTATGTGAAACGTAATGCGTGATGCGTGTTGCGTAAGATATGAAGCCGAATACGCAATACGTTTTACCATTCACCAACTTCCCGCTATAATTAACAAGTAGTATCAGATGTTGGATGGAGGAGTAAAAATATGTCCAGAACAATTTTAGATTTAGTAACAACAAAAGCGAAAGCGGCAAAAACTGCCGCGAGAAAGTTAGCAAATGTATCGTCGGATGTCAAAAGTTCAGCATTGCTGACGATGGCGGATAACATTTTGAAGTCAAACGATAAATTGAAAGAAGAGAATCAAAAGGACATCAAAGCTGCTCAGGAAAAAGGATTAGCGTCCGCTTTAATTGACAGGTTGACCTTGACGGATAAGCGCGTTGATGAAATGGCGGATGGACTGCGCCAGATATCTGCGTTGCCTGACCCAGTGGGAGAAGTTACCAGGATGTGGCGTCGTCCGAATGGTCTGTTAATCGGCAAAGTGCGTGTCCCGTTGGGAGTGGTGGGTATTATTTATGAATCCCGCCCTAATGTCACAGCGGACGCGGCTGGGCTATGCCTCAAATCGGGCAACGCTGTCGTCTTGCGCGGCGGTTCCGAGGCGATTCATTCCAACATCGCCATCGCTGACATTCTCCTGAAATCAGCCGCTAATGCCGGATTGCCCGATGGCTGTATTCAATACATCGACGTAACAGACCGACAAGCTGTCACGGAATTGTTAAAACTTGACGAATACATCGATGTTATCGTGCCGCGCGGCGGGAAAGAGCTAATTAGGTTCGTTATGGAGAATTCTACCATCCCCGTCGTCAAACACGAAGATGGAATTTGTCACACTTATGTAGACAGCGACGCCAATTTAGAGATGGCGGAGAGCGTCTGCTTCAACGCCAAAGTTCAACGCCCAGGCACATGCAACGCGATGGAAACTCTACTCGTCCATGAATCAGTAGCGGCGAAATTTTTGCCGTCGATGTGCCGCAAATTCGCCGAGGCTGGTGTCGAACTAAGAGGATGTGAAAAGACTCAAAAAATTTACCCTGATGTTAAACCCGCTACTGAAGAAGATTGGCGAACCGAATATCTGGAACTTATCCTTTCGATTCGAGTCGTCGGAAGCCTCGGTGAAGCCATCGACCACATCATGAATTACGGTTCACATCATTCCGACGCAATTATCACGGATAATTATCAAAAATCGCAGCGATTCTTACAGGAAGTCGATTCCGCGGCTGTTTACGTCAATACCTCGACGCGTTTTACCGACGGCTATCAATTTGGCCTCGGCGCGGAAATCGGTATCAGCACCCAAAAACTTCACGCACGCGGTCCGATGGCTCTTGAGGAGTTGACCAGTTATAAATTTATCGTTTATGGGAACGGACAACTTAGAGAATAAGGAG